>CAIWIS010000493.1 GCA_903912795.1 uncultured Bacteroidales bacterium | reverse complement strand
TTTGTATTGCGTATCGACTCCGATACAATGAATGCGATTGAGAAATGGGCTGCCGATGAATTTCGCAGCACCAACGGGCAAATCTTGTATTTGCTCGATCAGGCGCTCAAGAAAAGCGGACGAAAAAAGTAAGACAAAGCTTTTGAAATTATAAAAAAAATACTTTCTAAAAAAAATCAGATGACTCCTCCATTTTTACTGCCCAACGACCAAATCCGTATTGTTTCGCCTTCGGGTGCTATCGACCCAATTTACATTGATGGGGCAATAAAGGCACTTACCAGTTGGGGTTTACAAGTTACCGAAGGGGAATTTTCCAGGGCGGAGTATGGGCGGTTTGCGGGCACTACTAAACAACGGATAGCAGATTTACAGGCGGCGTTGGACGATACTGAAGTCAAGGCGATTCTTTGCAGCCGTGGTGGTTACGGCGTGGCACAAATCATTGACAAACTGGATTTTACAAAGTTCATCGCAAATCCGAAATGGCTTATTGGCTTTAGCGATATTACCATTTTGCACAATGCCATTTCAAATTTAGGAATAGCATCGATACATGGCATAATGGCTAAACATTTAACTGAATTGCCTGCAACGAGTGAGTTGGTGCAAGGATTGAAAGATATTCTATTTGGCACTTTACCTCACTACAAAATACCTGCACACGAACTAAACCGAATTGGTAATGCACAAGGGAAACTCATTGGTGGAAATTTGTCGGTGCTTGCCGGAATGATAGGAACGCCGTTTGATTTGCCATACGACGGAAATATTCTTTTTATCGAGGAAATTGCCGAAAAACCTTACCACATCGACCGCATGATGCAAAACCTCCGTCTGAGTGGTGCTTTAGCTAAAATTTCAGGTCTTGTTGTTGGACAGTTTAGCTATTGCGATGAAGACCCGCTGATGAAAATGAGTATTGCCGAAATTATTGCAGAAGCCGTTAAAGAATACCATTTCCCGGTTTGCTTTAACTTTCCAGCCGGACATGTGGATTATAACTTGCCGCTTGTAATGGGTGAGAAAGTGAAATTGGCAATTTACAAAAGCGATACAAGTCTGACATACTGACATTTAACACAGACCATTTAAGATGAATTTTTCTTAAATGGTCTGAGCAAAAAATTTCCAAGGAACTACATTAGCAACTGCTCGCTGCTGCGAATCTGATCCAGCGTAAACCAGCGATTTTGTTAATGACACACCTTTGGCTAAGTTTTCAAAATAAGTTAAACCTTTGAATGCTTCGGTCATTATTGTTTGCGTTGATTTGAATTCAACAACATGAAGCGTTAAACCATACTGTATCAAAAAATCAACTTCGTGACCAGCAGAATCTCGCCAAAACCACACATCCTGAACATTATCAACATGATGCATCCTTTTTACATATTCAGCAATCATCATGTTTTCGAATAAACTCCCCTTAATTGGATGCGTTAGCAATTGATCAGCATTATTTATCTTCAACAAATAACAGAGCAAACCAGTATCGTAAAAATAGAGTTTCGGGCTTTTCACAATGCGCTTACTGAAATTTTCGTAATAAGGCTGAAGCGTGAACAAAATAAAGCTATTTTCCAAAGCCGAAAGCCACGATTTTGCTGTTGGCTGCGAAATTCCACACTCGTTGGCTAGCGAGTTTAAATTAAGTAATTGCCCAGCTCTGGTTGCACAAAGTGCCAGGAAGTTTTGAAAAAGCCGTATATCTTTTATCGCAACCAATTCACTTACATCCCGTTGAATATTGGTTTGCATATAATTAGAATAAAATGTTCGCGTTGGAATATTTCTATCGTATAAGGCTGGATAAAATCCTCTGATTATGTTTTCGAGATAATTATCGTTGAGCAAATTTGCATCTCTTAATTCCTGAATATCGAACGGAAAAAGCCTAAAGATAGCAACTCTACCTGCCAAACTTTGCGAAATGTTATGCATTAAATGAAAATTTTGAGAGCCGGATAGTATAAATTGGCCCATCGTACCACTCGCATCAACAACGGTTTGAATATATGAAAACAAAGCAGGAACTCGTTGTATTTCATCAAATATTATTTTCGAATTGTATTTATCCAAAAAACCATTTGGATCAGATTCAGCAAAACTACGATTATCAGGATTCTCCAAACTAAGATAAAGATAATCCGGAAAAAGCGTTTTTAACAAGGTTGTTTTTCCTGATTGACGAGGCCCTGTAAGTGCTATTATTGGATACTTATCCATCATTGCACAAATTCCAACTTTCAAACATCTATCTACCATAATTCATTGTTATTGAGCTGCAAATATACAACATATTTTGAAATATCCAATCAACAACTTTGAATTTACATGACTTCTACTTTGAATTTACATGACTTCTATTTTGAAATTACATGAATTGTTAATCCTCAATAGCCTCTTTCACCAATCGGAATGCTTTTTCGAGTTTTAGCATTTCTTCGGACATAAATTTGTAAAATTTCATCCATTGTATGCGGCGGTGAATGTCGATACCCATTTTTTGGGTGTAAATGCGGCATACTTCGGTGCCACATTCGCGAATGTACGCAAAATCCCAAATCAATCCATCGGGAAAGTTTTTTTCAATCAATGTCTTATACATTTCGAACTTCTCGTATAATTCAAAGCGTTTTACAGCATCGTGGTGATTTATTTCGAGAATCACAACAGCACCTTCACGCGTGGCATCGAATTTTAATTCCACACCTTTCATTTTGGTATTGTAAAGCATAAACTTGCTTTTGCGTTTTTTCAGCGCAGGAATCTGACTGCAATACACCCCAAATCCTTCCCAAAATTCTTTTTTTAATTGCTTTGCTTCTTCTTTCGTGTACATTTCTTATTCCCCTTCAGGGGTTAGGGGTTTTATTTCACTATTTTATAAACACTGCCCGGTAAACATTTGAGTATACCTTTAAACTCCAATTCGAGTAGCATGGCCGAAACTTTGCTTACGGGCATTTCGAGTTTTATGGCTAATTCATTCAGTTGTATGCCGTCAGCAAATTGACGAAGCAGACTTACTATATCTTGATCTTCGTCGGTTAAATCCAGAAACAAAGTAGTTTGAATATTCATTTGATTCGAAACGTTTTGTTTTTCCCAATTCATAAAGCGAAGCATATCATCGGCCGATTCTATTAGCGAAGCTTTGTTGGCCTTTATCAGCGCATTACATCCTGCCGACCATTCATCGTTCACCCGCCCAGGGAATGCAAATACATCGCGGTTATAATCGTTGGCCTGTTCGGCTGTAATGAGAGCTCCTCCTTTCGATGCCGATTCCACAACTACTGTGGCATCGCACAAGCCGGCAATAATACGGTTACGCTGCACAAAATTTTGTCGGTCGGGGTTGGTACCACTCATATATTCGGTAAGTAGCATGCCATTTTCGACCATTTTTACTGCCGTAGGTCTGTGTACTGCCGGGTAAATGCGGTCGAGACCATGACCCACCACGCCAATAGTTGGCAGCCCACAGTCCACTGCTGCTTTGTGGGCACAAATATCCACGCCGTAAGCCAATCCGCTCACTATTATAGCATTAGGTAGTTGCTGAGCTATGTCTTGAATCAGTTTTCGGCAATTCTCACGACCTGTTTCGGTAGCATTACGTGTGCCCACCAATCCAATAAATTTGCCATCGTTCAAACTGCAATTGCCACGTGTATACAGCATTATGGGTGAGTCGGGACATTCTTTCAGTCGGAACGGATAATCGCGGTCGGTGAAATAGAGTGGTACAATTTTATTTTTTGTAATAAATTCTACTTCTTGTTCGGCACGCTTTAGTACATCCGCATTTACTATTTCGCGCGAGAGCACTTCGCCAATTCCAGGTATTTTAGCTAGATTTTTCTGACTTTCTTTGAAAATACCTTCTTCGGACCCGATATAGGCAATAAGATTTTTAGCCAGCGCATTACCTATGCCTTTAATAAGTGTAATGCCAATTTTGTAGTTAAGGTTATCGTAAATCATAATAATTTAGCAACTGATTTAATGTGTTTTACGGCAAAATTCATAAGCAGCCAAGCGCTAAGAATACCCAATATGTCGCATAGCCAGTCAATCCACTCGGCCGACCGCGGTTTGAAAAACATTTCTTGCACTATTTCAATTAATCCACCTAAAACAATTGGAAAAATAATGCAATATAAAACGAAATGCGTTTTTTTGTATTGTAGTGTATTGCGTTTTATGAAATCGAATATTATTACCATGCCATAGGCCACATACACAAGATAATGTGCCCATTTATCAGTTAGGTTCATTAAATTAATATCTTTGAAAGAAGCTGGCTTTGCAAACGATAAATAAAAAAGTAGTAAGGTAAAAAGAATTGACTTCCAGTAGCTTTTAAAGAATGTATTTGTCATAAATCAGGTAAATTTTTTAAATCGTTTTTGAATAAAATTTGCTTTTGAGCATTGAATTTCGAAATGTGTTTATATCTTTGCAAAGATAATTTTTTAAATCAATATTTCAATAATCAATTAATAACTGAATATGAAAAAACTATTTTTATTGACATTGATTGCTGTTATAGCAGTGTCGTGTTCCAAGGTGATCCTTACAGGTCGTTCACAACTACTACTCGTTTCGGATGCCGAAGTACTTTCGATGAGTGCCACTGCTTACAAACAATTTGTTGATTCTGTACCTGCGTCAAAAAATGTAACTCAAACAGCAATGATTAAGAAAGTGGGTGTTAATATTTCCAAAGCTGTTGAAGAATATCTTGTAGCTAATAAATTGGAAAAAGAAATTGCCAACTTAAAATGGGAATTTGCCTTAGTTAGAGATACATCGGTAAATGCATTTTGTATGCCTGGTGGCAAAGTGGTTTTTTTCGAAGGAATTTTGCCAATGACTAAAACTGAAGCTGGAAATGCTGTGGTTATGGGTCACGAAATTGCACATGCCGTAGCTAAACACGCTAATGAACGTATGAGCCAACAAATGGCAGCGCAGTTTGGATCAGGTATTGCTGATATGTTATTGTCGAACAAGTCCGCTGCAACGCGTCAAACTATTAATATCCTTTACGGAATAGGTGCTCAGGTGGGTGTTATTCTTCCTTATTCGCGTAAACACGAATATGAGGCTGATAGACTCGGACTAATTTTTATGGCCATGGCAGGTTACGATCCTAACGAAGCAATTGCATTCTGGGAGCGCATGTCGGCCAATAGTAAAGGTTCTGCATTCGAATTTATGAGCACACACCCGTCTGACGATAAACGAATTGCAGCCATGAAATCGGTTTTACCCGAAGCACTTAAATACTATAAGAAATAAGCTTTTAAGTCATTCAAAAAACAAAACACGCAAAGTAAAATTTTACTTTGCGTGTTTGTTTTAAATAGGCAACCAATAAGTCCACCGTATGGTTTATTTTACAACCACTTTGGTACTTTTACCATTTATACTCATTAAATATATGCCTGATTTTACACGCATACTAAATTGATTTAGTGCATGTTCCGAACAAATTTGTTGGCCAGTGGTAGTAAACAGTTGTATATTTGCATTGCCTGCAAACGAAGCCGAAATGGTATTGTTGTCCGTTCTGATTGTTGTATAGTAAATGTTTTATTCAACTCCAGTCGAAGGATTTGTTACATTCAATAAAAAATCATTGGTTTGATTGTTTCCTCCTGAGTATTGTGCACGTACAATAATGCCAAATTTATCAACTTTAGCCTTGTCTTCTTCCAATACATTGAAAAAAGTGTACAAGTTAGCAATTGTAATAGAGTATTTACCCGAATTTGCTGTGCCATCGTGTGTCATTTTGTATTTGGCATCCAAGGCATCGTATTCGCCTTCGCTATTGCAAGTAGTCCAAGCTGGGGCATAATTACCTGTAAATGTTTGCCCTGCTTTTGGTACAAGCCATACATGAATAAAGCAGCGTGGAGTCCAGTTGGCAAAATTGGTTCCTGTACCATCGTAATTAATTGTAACCGAAGCATTGGGTACAATTGGGTTTGGAGTAGGTGTGAGTGTTCCTGCTTCGCCTGCAAAAACCATAGAACTTGCCATAAATAAGGCCATAAATAGTGTAAAAATTGTTCTCATATAAATTTGTTTTTAGGGTTGATTGTGTAAAAATAATGTGTTGATTTATTTTTCAACATAAAAATTGCTCGGAAAATTGAATAATATCATTGCAAACGATTGCAATTTAACTAGTTGTGCAATACGTGAAACAAAAAACTGCATAAATACACCTTATCTTAAGGTATAAAAATGCAGTTTTAATTAATTAGTAAGTTGTGTTATTTTTTACCAGGCTTTGAATTATCTGTTTTCTGATCCAGTTGCATCATAGCCATCATTTGATTCATTGTTTTGTTCATTCCATCGGTTGAACCATCCAAGAAAATAACATTTCCTTTGCCATTTTCGCCAAAATGCTTAATAGCTTCTGTCCACATACTGAATAGCAGGAATGATGCATCGAGGTCAGCATCAGTCATTTCCTTAGCAGCGTGTGCCATACCTTTGGCCACTTCTTCGCGGAAAAGGGCAATACCTTGTCCTCGTTGCATGGCGGCTTCTTTTTCGGCTAATGCCGAAATTTTAATGGCATTACCTTCGGCTTCGGCAGCTTTAGTTTTGGTAATCAACAAAGCTTGACCTTCGTTTTCGGCAGCCGCTTTCAGGTTGCTCGATGCAACTACACGCGCCATCGATTTAATAATTTCATCGTCGAACGTAATGTCATTAAGTTGAATATCAATCATGTGATAACCCCATGCTTCGAGTGTATCATCCAAGTGTTTCTTTACCTCTTCAATAATTTCGGTACGAAGACTCAAAATTTCAGCTTGTCTTTTGGTAGCCACAAAACTACGAATAGTACCTTCGATAGTACGAATAAGTGCTTGCATAAAATTGCGTTCGTCAACAAACTTAAACGCTACGTTTTTAATTACATCATCCGATTGGTTAAACACAGAATACAGTAACATGGCTTTAAAATACACATTGGCCTGATCTTGTGTTACTGCCTGAAATTCAAGCTCTACCGACCGATTTTGAATAGAAATTCGGCGATGTACAATTTCGATAAACGGAATTTTAAAGTTCAATCCGGGACCCATAATTCGGCGATATTTGCCAAAAATGGTAACAACAGCCACATAACCTTGATTAACGGTTACAAAACCTGAAAAAAGAATGAGGAGTACTGCAACTCCAACAATAATGAAAGGAATCTGATCCATAGCTCGTAAATTTTTTTTTGGTGAATTAATAAAATGTTATGCTACAAAGATATGTATTTTATTTGTGTTTGAAAAAAGATTATGAAATTATTTTATTTCAAAATCGAAAGGCATACGTGCCTGAATACCACTTAGTTGTTTAAGTTCTTGAGCTTTCTTGAG
>CAIWIS010000492.1 GCA_903912795.1 uncultured Bacteroidales bacterium | reverse complement strand
CGCTTGCTTTACGATAGTAAATCTATTTTCGAAGACCAATTACAAGCTGTAAAAGATGCTAGCAAACGCATTACTGGCACCGAAGAAGTGAATCTCGCACTACTTACAGACGGGTTACGGGCCGAACGCGAACAGGGAATTACTATCGATGTGGCGTACCGATACTTTGCCACACCCAAACGTAAATTTATTATTGCCGATACTCCCGGGCACATTGAATACACCCGCAACATGGTTACAGGTGCTTCAACGGCCGATGTGGCCATTATTCTGATTGATGCACGCAACGGAATTATTGAGCAGAGCAAACGTCATTCGTACATTGCTTCGCTATTGCAAATACCCAATGTGGTTGTGGCGGTTAATAAAATGGACTTGGTCGGTTTTTCGGAAGAAATTTTCAATAGTATTAAAAATGAATACGAAGAAATTTCAAAAATTCTGAAACTCAAAAATGTAATTTTCATACCTATTTCGGCTTTGAACGGCGATAATGTGGTGGATGCATCCAGCAAAACTCCCTGGTACAATGGACCAACGCTGCTGCAACTGCTCGAAACACTTCCGGTGCGCAAAGACGAAAACAAGTTACCGGCTCGCTTGCCTGTTCAGTTTGTTATTCGTCCGTACAGTGATAAATTTCACGATTACCGCGGTTATGCCGGACGAGTTTCGGGTGGAACCTTCCGTGTTGGTGACGAAATTACTGTATTGCCATCCAAAACTCAATCGAAAATTGTGGCTATCGACGAAGGAACAAAATCGTTGAACGAAGCTTTTACACCACAGTCGGTAACTATTCGGTTGGCCGATAATGTAGATGTTAGTCGCGGCGATTTGTTGGTAAAAACCAATGAACCGCAACCAATAGTAAGTGCCAATGTGTCACTCATGGTTTGCTGGCTCAATCATCGTCCGCTCAACGAAGGCGGAAAATACATTATTCGTCATGCCACCGAGGAGACGAGAGCTATTATCAAAGCAGTGCATTACAAGGTAAATATCAATACCTTGGAGAATATTATTGATGATAAAAACGTGAAAGTGAATGACATTGCGCACATCTCCATCAAAACGCTTAAACCCTTGAAATACGATTCGTACAGCGATAACCGTGTAACCGGAAGCTTGGTGTTGATTGACGAAAACACCTTCGAAACCGTTGGTGCAGGTATGATTGTGCATGATTTGGAAGATGAGGCGTTTACGATATAAAATTTGTTGGAACGCAAATTACACAAATGAACGCAAATTTTTATAATAACACATACAAAATAAAATCTTTGCGACTTAAAAACTTAGCGTTTAAATAAAACAAAATGACAGAAATAGTAAACCAGCTAAATAGTAAATTTCAAAACGCAACACCCGAAGAAGTTTTGGCTTTTTTCTTGAACGAATACAAAGGCAAAATCGCTTTATCGTCGAGTTTAAGCATTGAAGACCAAGTGTTGACGGATTTGATAGTGAAGATAGATAAGTCGGCACGCATTTTTACACTGGATACCGGGCGACTTTTCCCCGAAACATACAGTCTGATTGACAAAACCAATATCCGTTACGGCATTCAGCTTGAAGTGAAATTTCCGGATTATCAGGAAGTGGAAAAAATGGTGAAAGCCGAAGGTATCAACTTGTTTTATGCTGGTATTGAGCAACGTAAACTTTGCTGTAAAGTGCGTAAACTCGACCCCTTAAAACGTGCTTTCGAAGGATTGGAAGTTTGGATTTGCGGTTTACGTCGTGAACAGTCGGTTACGCGTCAAAACATACAATTGGTAGAATGGGACGAAGCCAACGGACTTATAAAACTCAATCCGCTGATTGATTTCACCGAACAACAGGTGTGGGATTATATCAAAACGAACTCAGTGCCATACAACAAATTACACGACAAAGGTTTTCCGAGCATTGGCTGTCAACCCTGCACGCGTGCCATAGAATCCGGCGAAGATATTCGAGCCGGGCGCTGGTGGTGGGAAAATCCGGAGCAGAAAGAGTGCGGATTGCATAAGAGATAGTTATTTGCACTTTGTGCGTTATTGATAGTTATTAAATAGTAAATGAATTAATGTTAGACCAACAATATAAAACTGCTATTGAACTGATTGATAAGGTTCACAATCAGGACCCAAACTCTGAAATAATTAATGGAATTGAAGTGAAGGCAGAATTGCTTTACAGCAACCGAATGCTTGCGGTACTTGAAAAAGTAGCTCCGGATGCTTCGCTCGAGTTAAAATTAGCAGCCAAATGCCAACATATCAGTCGTTGGAGCATTCCCCGGGCAACTTTTAGCATGGACAAAAAAGGCTATTATCAGTGGCGCGCTGCTATTATGGAGCATCAGTTAAGTGTTACAACTTCGGTTCTTAAACAAGCCGAAATTAACGACCAACGTATTGAAATTATAGTTGATGCGCTAAAAAACAAAGCGGACAAAACCAATCTGAATGCATCTATTATAGAAGATACAGCTTGCCTGACATTTATAAAATGGTATTTAGTTCCCTTTGCAGGTCAGTTCGACGCAGTTAAAGCCAAAATTATTTTACAAAAAACAGCCGGCAAAATGAGCGAAAGGGGCTTGGGCTTAATGCCTGAAATGGAGCTTAGTGAGGATGTGCATCAAGTTTTGGCACTGCTTAACGATTAATATTTTATTGAATTAAAAAAACATATTTTCGAAATGAAAGAAAAAAATTACCGAAGTCTTGTCAAATCCATATCGTACCGAATAACAGGAACAATTACAACTTTTTTAATTTCCTTGCTCGTAACAGGTGAAATTAAATTTGCTTTATCCATTATGAGTGTCGATTTTGTATCCAAAATTGCGATTTTTTACTTTCACGAACGCATGTGGAATAATATTAAGTTCGGTAAAATAAAAGAAACGCCAAACGATTATCAAATCTAAAGATCATTATGTTACAAGATATTTTCACACACGAACAAAAAGAACAGTTACTACAACTGGCATCAACTCTTAATCCACAACAAAAAATATGGCTTGCAGGTTATTTTGCGGGATTAAGCGCAGGCAACGAAAGTTCCGAGCTTGCTGTTGAGGCAATTCAACCCGCTTCAGGTTCAACTCCACTTACTATTCTTTACGGTTCGCGTACCGGAAATGGTGAAGGATTAGCTAAAATAGCGCAAAAAATTGCCACAGAGCAAGGCTATAAAGCCACACTTAAAAATATGGCCGATTACAAAACGCGTGATTTGCAAAATGAGAAAAATCTGTTGCTAATAGTTTCGACGCATGGCGAAGGAGAACCGCCATTTTCGGCTAAAGAACTGTACGAATTTATTCACGGTAAACGTGCGCCTAAGTTGGATGGTGTAAATTATGCCGTGTTAGGATTGGGCGATTCCAGTTATTTTCATTTTTGTAAAACAGGAATTGACTTTGATAATCAACTCGAAAAACTGGGAGCAAAACGTTTACACAGTCGTGCTACGCTGGATGTGAATTTTGCTGAAACAGCCGAAAAATGGTTGCTCGAAGCACTACCTGCTTTTGGTGGAAATGCTGAGGCAAAGCAAGTGTCGAATCCCAAATTCTCGTTCGTTGCGGCTTCCACAAAATCGGAATTGCCTACCGTTTCTAAATCAAATCCGTTCAAAGCGCCTGTGCTCGACAAAATGGGTTTGCACGGACGTGGTTCGGACAGACAAACCATACATATTGAATTGAGTACCGAAAATAATCCGGGATTGAACTACCAGCCTGGCGATGCGGCAGGAATATTGCCTGTAAATACCATCGAACTTATATACGAAGTGCTCACTGTAACCGGATTGAATGCGGGCGAAATTGTGACCATCAATGGCAAAGAAAAAACCCTGGAAGATGCACTTTACAAAGAGTTGGAATTATCAAAAATTACCGTTGATGTGGTGAAACGTTATTTGGAATCGTATCCAAATGAAAAGCTTGCTATGCTTGCAACCGATGTCGATAAATTCAAAGCATATCTCGATGGACGTGATATTGTAGACCTTTTTACGGATTATCCAACCGAACTTACAGCCGAAAATTTGGTAAAAATGCTGCGTCCATTGCAACCGCGCTATTATTCTATTTCTTCAAGTCCCAAAGCTTTTCCGGGCGAAGTTCACCTTACAGTTGGCGTGGTGCAATACCATCACGCGGGACGTGTTAAAAAGGGTACTTGTTCCAATTACCTTTCGGATGTGCTGATTGACAACGAAACCGTGCCTGTCTTTATCGAATCCAATCCGGGTTTCCGACTGCCCACAAATGACCAAACACCTATAATTATGGTTGGTGCGGGAACGGGCATAGCACCCTATCGGGCATTTGTTCAACACCGCGAATTAGCAGATAATCCCGGCAAAAGTTGGTTGTTTTTTGGCAATCGTAATTTCGAAACTGAGTTTTTGTATCAAACCGAATGGCAGGGCTTTCTGAAATCGGGCGCACTCACAAAATTGGATGTTGCTTTCAGTCGCGATGGCGATAAAAAAGTGTATGTGCAAGATAAATTGTGGGAACATGGAGCCGAGATATACCAATGGCTTGAAGAAGGAGCACATTTCTATATTTGTGGCGATATGAAAAATATGGCGCGCGCCGTGCAGGATAATTTGCTGAAGATTGTGGAAAAATTCGGATTACTCAGCAAAGAACAGGCGCAGGAATATGTGGATAATCTTGAAAAAACCAAGAGGCTGCAATTGGATGTGTATTAGACCTCTCCCTAACCCTCTCCAAAGGAGAGGGAACGAGCAAGTAATCAAATTTCTAGAACATTTGGAAGCTTAAAAACATAATATTCAATACAATAAAAACGAATTACAAGAATTATTTTAATAACAAAACATTAATTTAACCCTAGTCTCCCTCTCCTTTGGAGAGGGTCGGGGAGAGGTCATATTATGAGCAATACAAATTATATTTCACTATTCGAAATTGAAAAACAAAAGTCGTTATCAAAAGACGTTGCTAATACAAAGTCCCCTTTAGGGGATTTAGGGGCAGATGCAGGGGGTGAGGTCGCACCACTTTCCTCTTTCGAAACCCTCAAAGCCAATAGCAACGGACTACGCGGCACATTAGTCGAAAGTCTGAACGACCCGATTACTGGTTCATTGGCGGCAGATGACCAGTTGTTGATTAAATTTCATGGAACATATCAACAGCAGGACAGAGATTTGGACGAAGAGCGCAAAAAGCAAAAACTCGAACCGCTTTACAGTTATCTCATTCGTGTGCGTGTTCCGGGTGGCCTAACAAGCCCTCAGCAATGGCTAGAGTTGGATACTTTGGCCGATAAATATGGCGATAAAACGCTGAAATTAACAACGCGTCAAGCTTTCCAGTTTCACGGTGTGCTTAAGCGCAACCTGAAAACCACCATGCAGGAAATCAATAAAACCCTGCTCGATACCATTGCTGCTTGTGGTGACGTGAACCGCAATGTGATGGCTTCGGCTAATCCGTTTGAGTCGCTTGTACATGCCGAAGTAGCCGAAGACGCCAAGCGTTTATCCGATTATTTTCTGCCCAAAACCAAAGCCTATCATGAGATTTGGCTCGATGGTGAACTGATTGCCGGAGGCGAACAAGAGGAAGAACCAATTTACGGAAAAACCTATTTGCCACGTAAATTCAAAACGGCTTTCGCCATTCCACCACGCAACGATACAGATGTTTTATCCAACGATTTAGGTTTTATTGCCATAGTTGAAAACGGAAAACTCTTGGGTTACAACCTG
>CAIWIS010000491.1 GCA_903912795.1 uncultured Bacteroidales bacterium | reverse complement strand
TTTAAAATACTCTTCTAGTATATATAGTGGAATATTTATCAACCAATTTTCTTTTTGATAGTTCGACAATGATGTACGAATGGCTATTTCAGGCTGGAACTTTTCGCAAAATAACTTGAAACTATGTGCTTTAAGGTTCGTGCCCGATTTTACTTCAAGAGGTATAATTTCATCATTTTCGTTTTGAATGATAAAATCGATTTCATATTTGCTGTTGCTAAATGTAAAATAATGTATTGCTAAATCTTCATTTTGAATAAGTTGCTGAAAAACAAATTGTTCTGTTAATGCACCCTTAAACTCTATAAAAACAGAATCGCCATTAAGGATTGTTTTCGCACTAATTTTTGTCATAGCACATAGTAAGCCAGTGTCATTATGATACAGTTTAAAAGCCGATAGTTCTTTGTAGGCAGCAAGTGGTAAAGCAGGTTTTGAGACATTGAAAACCTTATGCAATAATCCCGAATCAACCAGCCATTGTATTGCCAATTCAAAGTCTTTTGCCCGTGCACCCTCTTTTATAATGCCATAAATAAACTTTTTATTTTCTTTTGCCAATTGCGCCGGAATGCTTTCCCATACCATTTTGATTCGTGGTAAAATTTCTTTGGGTGCATGTTTCGAAAAATCATTTTCGTACGATTTTAGAATATTTTGTTGAATCTTACGGACTTCATTCCAATCACGGTTTTGTGAAAAACGCAAGACGGCCTCGGGCATTCCACCTACAAAAAAATAATAACGAAGGTAATTGATTAATTTTGATTTGAATGTGTTAACCAACTCCCATTCTTGTTTTCCTATCAATTCAACAAGCCCTGACTCATCCATAGCCAACAAAAATTCTGTAAAACTTAGCGGTTGAAGCGTTAAAAAATCAACTTTCCCAACTGGGAAGGATTCCTCGGGATGTATCGTTATACCCAACAACGACCCTGCTGCAATTAGATGATATTGAGGTGCTTTTTCGTAAAAATATTTAAGCGCGGTAATGCCTCGTGGTGCTGTTTGAATTTCGTCGAAAACAAGTAAGGTGTCCTCAGCATTAATTTTAAAACCTGAGTATGCATTCAACAATGTAATTATTCGGTCAATATTAAAATCTGACTGAAAAATATCTCTTGGTGCATCTTCATCTTCAAAATTGACATACACCATTTTCTTGTATTCAGTTTTTCCAAATTCCTGAATTAGCCAGGTTTTTCCAACTTGACGTGCACCTAAAAAAACGAGTGGCTTCCTGGTTTTATTTAATTTCCAGTTAATTAGACTTTTAATCCGTTCTCTATACATTATTTCATCGAAGTTGAAATTTATAATTACACTTTTCTCTCTAACATAGAAGTGCAAATATACACTTTTCTCCCAAATAACCGCAAGAATTAAGCATTTTTCTCTTTTGTTTGGTGTTGACTACGCCCTTGCTCAATGAAAGTCGAAGCTCTACTTTGCATATTTAACCTTCGCCTGCGTCTCAAAAACACACTTGAAGCGTTGCTATTTTTTTACTTTAAAGCATTAATTTCAACAAAAAGTATTTCAGGGCACAATCATTTGGATAGCCTGCGGCAAAATACTGATAGTAAATGGTGAAGAGCCATTTACTATAATGCCATCGGCTTCCAGAAGTGCTTTTTTATCGCACTGAATGTATAAATCGGTGGTTTGAAACGAGTCGATAAGCGAATGCTCCAGTAATTTGCCTCGAAACAAAAAGCCCAATGCGCCGATAATTTTCAGAATTGTAGGCTTTCGGGCTATCATTACGTCGAGCAATCCATCGTAGGGCAAGGCGTTGGGTGTTTGCTTTAAACCGCCGCCACTGTAGCAGCCGTTGGCAATGTTCATGGTAAACATTTTTTCGCTAATTGTTTCATTATTAGCTTGTATTCGAACTTTATGTGCTTTGTAACTAAATACCGCGAGCAGCAACGACACGGAATACATAAACGAATGACTACCGAAAATTTCTTTTAAGCGGTGCGTTAGGTTTACCACAGCGGCATCAAGTCCTAAGCCTATAGAGTTGATAAAATAATGTGCTTCCTTTTCGCCTTCCATATCGTAGGCAACTTTTCCAATATCAATAGTTTGGGTTTTAGCCTTGAGAAAAACATCAATCGATTTTCGGTAGTCGCGGTCAAGCCCCCAAAAGCGTCCCCAGTCATTTCCCGTACCGCGTGGAATAAGCGCAATTTTCAGATCGGAAGTAGTTTCCACATTGGCACTAAAAATGCCATTAATCACCTCACTCATGGTGCCATCGCCACCAAGCACCAATATATTTTTGTAATTGGATTCAACAAAATAGCGGGCAATTTTCGAAGCATGCCCTGCAAAGCGTGTGACACGATAATCGAACGGAATATCGTGATGTTTCAACATCAGAAAAAGCTCTTTTCGTTGATGTCTGTATTTTTTCTTACCCGATTTTGGGTTAATAATTATACCCCAATGTTGTGATGTGATTTCCATTGCTCAGCTACTCCTAAGACCTTAAGAGTTGTTTGTTAAATACAAATCGAGCAAGGTAATTGCAGCCATTGCTTCAACAATTGGTACTGCGCGTGGAAGTACACATGGGTCATGACGGCCACGAGCTTCTAATTCAACTTCATTTATGTGAATATCTACGGTGTCTTGTTTTTTGGAGATAGTAGCTACAGGTTTGAATAATACTCGGAAATAAATGTCCTCACCATTGCTTATTCCACCTTGTATGCCTCCCGAATTATTGGTGCGGGTGGTTATTTTATCGCCATTTTTTACAAAGGCATCATTCATTTCAGAGCCTCTGAGCGCCACACCATCAAATCCACGACCGTAATCAAAACCGTGCGAGGCGTTTAT
>CAIWIS010000490.1 GCA_903912795.1 uncultured Bacteroidales bacterium | reverse complement strand
TAACTGATTAAAAAATGATTAATAATACATTAAACAGCATTTTAATATCAGTAAATTAATAAAAACATTCAAACATATTTGAGATTTGGTATGAAAAAGTATTCCTCTTTTAAAAAATTTAGTAGCTTATCCATTGAGCCGCAAAAAGTGATTATAATCTCACAACCAATTTTTGTGTGATTTTTGATTCTCCGGATTCAACTGTCACAAAATAAATTGATTCTTTTAGCATTTCCAAAGTATTAATTTCTAGTCGATCAGTATTGTTAACTCTTTTTTGAAAAACTGTTTGCCCTAATATATTGGCAATTTTTACATGAACATTTCTAACATTCTGAAAACCAGCCATCTCAATAGACAATGTACCTTTTGTAAGTGGATTTGGATATATAATGAATGATTTATTGTTAGCATTTGTGGTATTAATTGAAGATAATGAGTTAGTACCTAACTGTATGGCATCTACTCTTGTTTTACTATTTACGCCTACAACTTTACCGCTTGAATAAATCCGGAACCAATTGATTGCAGCTAAATCAGGCGTTCCAATCTTGGAAGCTTTGCTCATTTCTAAGCTTATCAGATTCCAACCTTCTGTAAGTGCAGGCATAGTCCATTGGTATTCATCAACATCCGATTTTCCTGCACTACTTAACTCCACCCGAACAGCACGAGTTCCCAGTTCTGCTAAAGATACCCAATACCAAAATTTTAGCAGTCCATTTTCGGGTGTAGCACCGGAATTAAACGAAGGAACAAATACTTTACTAAATTCAGTAGAGATGGAGCCTAAGTTTTCGAGACAGCCTGTACCTTGTTTTTTATCCACAGTATTTATTGTAGCAGTTGAATTCCAACCAAGTACAGCATCGCAATTGTCCAAATAATCAGATGCTATTTCTCCTTCTGTAACAGTGATAGTAGCTGTTGCTTGTTTTCCTCCATCTTCAGTTGTGGCAGTAATATTGGCAGTTCCTACCGCAATTGCAGTTACTAATCCACTTCTGTTTACCGTGGCAACAGAAGTATTATTTGAGACAAAAACAACTCGCTGATTTACAGCAGTCAGGGGTAAAACCAATTGCGACAGCTGCTGAGTAGTGCCTGCTGCTATTGTTGCGGTTGCGGGAGTTAAACTTACTCCGGTAACGGGAGTAGCGGAACTTGCCATGCCACAATATTTATGCTGACACCAAGCCGTTAGTTGATCAGTGCAGTTATAATTTATTACGCTAACAGTATTATTACTAGTGCTTTTGTTGGCCAAAATCGGAGCGGTTTTATCTGCAGGGCTGTACACTTTTAAATTACAATTGGTACCTCCACGTGTGTTTACATCTACACCAATATTATCGAAGCAAACTACTGAACCAGAGATATTTTCAACAAGATTATGAGTGGTACTATTGTCATTTTCCATGCCTAATCCTCCTTCCCAAGTACTGGGATTACCACTTTGGGTTAAGCATTTGTTGCCGTAGCATACAATATCCACCACATTATTTTTTATAATGCCGGATTCAGCATCGTCCTTGTTTCTAAAAGACACGCCACTGCTATTATTATCATAACAGACTGCTTGTATATAATTATCTTTCACAATTCCACCCGGACAATTTGACGAAACATCAAAACTGAAACCTGAACTATTTTTACTTCCATAAGCCACACAGTCGATAAACCGATTGCCCGTAATTACAGCCCCAACATCTCTATTGTCGGCATATCCTTCTTCGCGGGCATACATGCCAAAGCCAGGACCCGTATTATTCGAAGCAATACATCTGATAAATGTACTATTTCTGCATTTAGGAGTCCAGCCATCACTACCGCCCAAATCAGCAACACAATCAATCCAGGTATTATTATTACCAACATCGGTTAAAGCATTACCCCCAATCTTACTAACTCTTCCCCCTGCATGACGGCCGGTAACTCTCTCAACCATATTGTGATGACTTACAGAACCCAGCGTAAAACAATCGTCGGATGAATCTTCAACCGTAAAATCATGAAAATTACAGTCTTCGGCAAAAACAAAATTTACGAGTCGTATTGATGGAAGACCAATAGCTTTGCCATTAAAATCACCATTCCCATAAATTGTGCCGCCAAAAAATTCAACATTTTTCATCCCTATGGGTGAAGCAATAGCTGTTGACCGACTGTTATTAAAACCGGCTCTTATCTCACCATATTTATCAAGATTGCCTGCACTATTTTTTGCTAAGGTAAGCGTTCCACGTAACTCCCAAATCATGTCTGACTTAAGGTAAATGGTTTTGTTGAAAACAAAATCACCATCTAACACCAATTTATCGCCTGATTTTAAGCTATTTATCGCTGTTTGAATAAGTTGAGTATCATCAGCACCTGTTGGCGTAATTGTAACTGTTGCTGCAAATGCTGAAGTGGTAATGAGTAGAAATAAATTTGTTATGATAATGGAAAAGGGGTAACTCATTTTGTTCATTTTTTTGAAACAAAGATAGGGGTAACTGATTAAAAAATGATTAATAATACATTAATCAGCTTTTGAAAATCAGTAAATTAAGAATAAAATTTAACTAATTGATTTATGGAACTGAACTTGAGGATTTATTTACTCAAACGGAAGGGAAGCTAAATAAAGCGTGAACTCCTATTGTTATCCGCACTCGAGCCCCTGAGAAGGCCACAAACGATTATAAGGATTTTTGCAAACAGCATTCAAAGTCCATTTAAAGAGGAAGTAGGTTTAGCTTAATAATATGTTTTTTAAGCCCAGAATGGAAGCACCCCACATCAAAGCAATTTTGATTTGCTTTGATGTGGGGTGCTTTTTGTGTTTTGAATATCTTTAAAAAAAAATAGTTTACATTTGTACATGTAATCAAAAAAAAATGAAATGGATACTTTCTCCGAAAAACCTGCTATTAAACATAGTTTTTGGAATAGTACTTTTTTAAAAAATAATCGTGTATCATTTAAAATCACAACTTCATGGAAATTGACATCTTAAAATCATATATCAAAGAATTGCAAAAAGGCTCACACAAAGCCTTTAATGCTATTTACGATATGTATGCCGACAAACTATTCGGGTTTGTATTTGCGCATACCAAATCGAGGGAAATAGCGAATGATTTGGTTCAGGAAACCTTTCTGAAACT
>CAIWIS010000489.1 GCA_903912795.1 uncultured Bacteroidales bacterium | reverse complement strand
GGTCACCAGTTAGGCGATAGCCATTGCCAAAGCTGCAAAAAATCATAAAGCCCACATCATGATTGTCGGTGGTGTATTTTTCGCGTTCGATACGTGCCGTATAATCTTTGGCAAAGTTCAATACTTGACTGTTTTTGTTGCCTTCGTACAAATACCACAACACTCCGGGAAAAAATCCACTACACCACCAGCGCGAATCGGAAGTCGTGAGTTTGCCGTTCACAAACGAGCGCGGCAGTTTTTCTTTGTCGCTCTCAAGCGATTTTGCCATCAACAAGCTTTGCGCTGTGGCGTGGCTAAGAGCTTTGTCAATTACTTCATTTAATAGTTTTGCTGCAAACAACTGTTGCATCAATAAAAACAACGAAAACGATAACATGATTTTACGTAACATATTTTGAATGTGTATTTTTTAATTCTTACCCCAATCTCCCGCTACCTCGCTCAATTCCATTTCAATAATTCCGCCATTGGCAATATCAGCATGTCTGAAAATGGAACTGTTCCATTTTTCTCCATTGATTTTGCAGGATTTGATATAAATATTTTTGCCTCCTGCATTTTTGGCGATAATGGTAAGTTTTTGGCCATTGCCCAATGTCATTTCCGTTTTTGGATAAAGTGGAGCGTTCAGGTAATAAATATCTTGTCCTGCATTGGGGAAAAAGCCCATGGCCGAGAACATATACCACGAACTCATGGCGCCGGTATCATCGTTGCCTGTGCAACCAGTCAGGTCAAAGTTGTGTTCCATTATCCAATATACCCATTTAGAAGTAAGATCAGGTCGCCCAACGTGGTTAAATGTACGTAAAGCCAAAAAAGCGGGTTCGTTGCCATAATCAATAAGCTTTTTATCCATAGCATGTTCAAGACGTTGGGCATACGTTTCTTTTCCGCCCATTAAAGTAATGAGTTGATTTATATCGTGCGGAACAAAATAGCTGTATGTCCAGGAACTTCCTTCGTAAAAAGGATTTATCCACGATTTACCCCAATGTTTCGCATCTTGATATAGAAAAGCACCAAACGCTTTTTTTGCGTCAATAAATCCCTTGAAACCATCGCTCTCGAGGTCGGGATTCCAAAGATTTGTCCAATCATTGCTACGTTTTAAATATTTTTCATAGTCGTTGTTATTACCTATTCCTTTCGCTACCTGAGCTACGCAATAATCGTTATATGCATATTCCAAGGTGTTCGAATTGCTGTTTAAACATTCAGGAATCCAACCTAATGTTTTGTATTTACTGTTATTGCTTTTATAAACAGAATCAACTTTATTGTTGTAAGTAAACAATCCTTTACGTTCATTATCAGCATTGTTTTTCATAAACAGATAGACTTCATTCCAGTCAATACCTTGAACTCCTTTTACGTAAGCATCGGCAATTACATTGTCCACATCATTTCCGCCTTGCTCTGAATCCATATCATTTCCAGCCACAAAGGCATCGCGTACCTTGCCATTGTTTTTCAAACGATCCATAAAACAAAGAATGTTTCCACGAACCATATCGGGATCAATCAGCACCAACAATGGAAACGATGTTCTCCAGGTATCCCAAACGGCAAAATTGTCGTCCCAGTAAGGTTTATCGCTTGTCCACTTTGGGTTATCGTCCGTGCGTTCGCGGGGTTGAAACATGACATGATACATGGCAGTGTAAAATATCTTTTTCTGGTCTTCCGACGAAGTTTCAATTTTTATTGAACTCAACTTTTTGTTCCATGCTTCCATACCAGCACTCTTCACTGATGGCAAATCCCAAGTTTTTATTTCATTTTTCAAAAATAGTTCTGCATTCTCGAATGATTTAAACGAAATAGCAACTTTCATCGAAACTTTCTCTTTGTTATTGGTTTTGAAACGAATGAAAGCCCCCATGCGTTGTTTCGAGTCTTTGGGAAGCTCCAATGAATATATTGCCTTTTTTAATTCCTTATCCAACCAAACACCCGATTCGGTAAAAGCTTTATTCAATTCAGCCACAAAATAGATTTTATAAGGCCCTCCGGCCCAGCCACCTGTAAAATCAATCATTGCACGAATCTGTTTCTTTTTAGGATTCACTTCTACTTTACATTGGTGGAATTTACCTCCCAATTTAGGGACAATGTCAGCCAGGGATTGAGTAGCATCGAGCACAACAGATGCACTGTCCGATTTCGGGTAAGTAAATTGGTACAGGGCACAACTGTGCGTAGGAGCCATTTCTGCACGAATACCATAGCGGGTAAGGTTTACTGCATAATAATAGGCTTTTGTAACCTCATCAGACTTTTCGGATTCGTGTTCTTCCTGCCCAAAAGCAACACCAACCTGCGGTGAAACCAAAAAATGTCCGTACTTACCCCAACCCGTTCCACTTACATTTAGTTGTGCAAAACCACGAATGGGACGTTGTGGATGATACCCATCATGATCGCCATCTTTGGTTTGAGGCGAGGGGTTGATACTTCCGTAAGGTAACTGTGGTCCTATGACGCAGTTACTGCCACGAGTATCGATAACGCCGATTTTGGTGTCAATGAAGTCTGCCAGATTTTGCTGATTTTTTTGAGCAAAAGCTGAGCAATATATACTCAGAACAAAAAGCAATATTGTTAATTTCATTTTGTTTAATCTATAAGATGATTGATTGCACTAAATTTTCATGAGACATTCGAGTATTTTCTAAAGACACTTATTATCTTCATTTTCCCCATTCTGATACCACGTCACTCAATTCCATTTCAATAATTCCGCCATTGGCAATATCAGCATGTCTGAAAATGGAACTGTTCCATTTTTCTCCATTGATTTTGCAGGATTTGATATAGATATTCTTGCCTCCCGCATTTCTGGCGATAATGGTTAGTTTCTTTCCATTGCCCAAGGTCATTTCCGTTTTGGGATAAAGCGGTGCATTGAGGTAATAAATATCCTGACCTGCATTTGGGAAAAAGCCCAAGGCGGAGAAAATGTACCACGAACTCATAGCGCCACTATCGTCATTGCCCAAACCACCAGTGTGATCGAAATTTTTTTCCAGGGCATTGTGTACCCAGAGCGAAGTCAAATCGGGACGACCTACATGGTTGAATGAGCGTAATGCCAGGAATGAAGGCTCGTTACCATAATCAATCAAATCGTTTTCTAACGCAAAATTCAGTCTTTCCACAAATTTGTCTTTTCCGCCCATAAGTTCAATTAATTTTTCAATGTTATGGGGCACAAAATAACTGTATGTCCATGAACAACCCTCGTAGAATGGTCCACGCCAAGGGCGTTCGATAAATGCAGGGTCAATCTTTACGAATTTTCCATCCCAAACTTTTGCTCCGACAAAGCCTTTATACCCTTTGCTTTCGAGTTCTTTGTCCCACAGGTTGGTCCAGCCATTGCTACGTTGGCTGTATGTTTTGTAGTCCTCCGTTTTTCCCAGCGCTTTTGCCAATGTTGCCACACAATAGTCGTTGTAGGCAAATTCCAATGTGTACGATGATGCTATGTCGCTGTAAGGTATCCAACCCTGTTTGCGGTAAATGTCGGACTGAGGAAATGGCATCAGTTTAAAACCACCGCCAATCCGCTCATTGTCCGCATTGTATTTCATTATTTTATACGCTTCTTCCCAGTTTATACCGGTAATACCTTTCTGGTATGCATCGGCAATAATATTGTCTACATTGTTACCACCCTGATCCAGACCGGATTCAGTACCCGAAATAAAAGCATCGCGCACCTGTCCGTTATGCTTAAACCTATCGATAAAAGAAAGGATATTGTCGCGAACCATATTGGGATTAATCAGCACGTGCAGCGGATAAAGCGTCCGCCATGTATCCCAAAGGGCATACTGGTCGTTCCAGAAAGGTTTGTCGCTTTTCCAGTGTGGATTATCGCCTGTAAGGTCGCGGGGCATTACCATGGTGTGGTACATAGCGGTGTAAAAGAGTTTTTTTTGTTCGGCACTAGCTCCTTCGAGTTTTATTTTCTGTAGTTGTTGCTCCCATGTATTTGCTCCGGCAGCCTTGACTTTTTCAAAGTTCCAGTCTGGGATTTCCTGATTCAGAAACTTTTCTGCATTTTCGTAACTTGCCATTGAAATGGCAACTTTCATTAATACCTGTTCATCTTTTTGTGTTTTGAAACGCAAATATGTGCCTACACGCTGATGCGCACCTTTGTCTTTACTATCGCGTACAGCCACTGTTTTATTAGGAAACAAGGTGCTATCTTTCCAAACACCTGCCTCGGAAGCAGCTTTGTTATAAGTAGCCACAAAATAGAAATTATAGGGAAGAGTACAGTTCCATCCCGCTTTTATGCGAATCATGCCACGAATGGTACGTTTCTGTTGATCTATTTCAATGCTGTTTTCGTGGATTTCACCCCCTTTACCATTTCCAACAATGTCACGAGTCACACTTTGTGCGGCATCAATTACGATGGAAGCACTGTCGGATGCCGGAAAGGTAAAACGATAAATGGCACTGTGTACCGAAGATGTAATTTCGGTAGTTATTCCGTAACGTTCGAGTAATGTTCTGAAATAATAAGCCAGTGTTACTTCGTTTTTTGCGGGAGAGTCGTGTCCTGTTTGCGTTACATTTATTCCCACCTGTGGCGAAATCAAAAAATGTCCGTAACGGCTACCACCACCTGTACCGCTTACATGCAACTGTCCAAAGCCACGTGTAGGCATTTTCGGATTATACCCCGAAGTTGTTCCCTTTGGCGATTGTGGCGAAGGATTAATACAGCCAAACGGCAGTTGTGGTCCCAGCACGCAGTTACTTGCACGCGTGCCGATAACACCGATTTTGGTATCGACATAATCGGTCAGTTTTTTCTGGCTCTTTTGAGCGAAAACTAAACAATTAATGCCTAGAAGAATTAGAATTGAGATAGATTTGAGATTATTCATTATACTGTATTAATTTAATAATTGACTATTTTTTTTAGAACAAAAAATAAATACATCTAATTATTGACTTTCATCGACGTTTTCATTTTTATATCTGCGGACGAAGTCCCCATCATCACTTCAAATTCACCCGATTCTACTTCAAACTTTTTGTTCAAAGTCCAGTATTCGAGTTTGCTTCGGTCGATGGTGAAAGAAATGGTTTTAGATTCGCCAACCTTTAAATCCACCCTTGCAAAATCTTTCAGTTCCATAACAGGGCGTTCGGTAGTGCTAATCTTGTCTTTGATATACAACTGAACGATTTCTGTTCCATCGCGTTTACCAGTATTTTTAATGGTTACCGTTGCTGTGATTTTACCATCAGCTTTCATGCTTTCTGCCGAAAGTTTCAGGTTGGAATATTCGAAGGTGGTATAGCTTAAGCCATAGCCAAACGGATATAGGGGTTTGCCATCCATTTCCACGTAATCGTACAGGCGTGCACCTGTTTTGTGGTTGTAATAGAGTGGTAATTGCCCAATAGATTTGGGGAATGTTACGGATAGTTTTCCCGAAGGATTTACTTTTCCGAAAATAATATCCACCGCTGCATCGGCTCCTTCCTGTCCGGCGTACCAGCCTTCGAGCACGGCATTGGCTTTCTGTTGCACCATGTTCAGGTTCATCGGGCGACCATTAATCAGATACACAACAATCGGTTTTCCCAACTTTTTCAGCTCGGTCAGCAATTCTTCCTGCCCGGGCGAAAGATCCAGCGAAGCATGGTCGCCGGGAATTTTATCTGTCCATGTTTCGTGCGTAATCATATCGTCTTCGCCCAGACAAAGGATAATTGCATCGCATTTTTGGGCAGTTTCAATAGCTTCCTTCAACATTTTTGCACTTTCTTCGGCTGTAGGTACAATAGGGATAGCGGCCGAAAGTACTCCGTAAGATTGTTTCGGATAATTGGTATAAATCTGGAAACCGCGCGAAAAATGAACAGTTGCTTTACCTTCCAGCTTTTTGGTGAGGCTGCTTAGCAAGGTTTTGCGCTCGAGCGGAAAGCCCGAATAACCGCCCAGCACCATGTTATCGGTATGTGCGCCTATCAGAGCAATGTTTTTAAACTGTGTTTCCGCTATTGGCAGGAAATTATTTTCGTTTTTCAACAGTACAATACCTTGAGCAGCTGCCTCGTATGCCAATTGCTTTGAAGCTGGCAGGTTGCAATTTTGAGTAATCCCTTCTTCGGTTATATAGGGATTTTCAAACAGACCCATTTCGAATTTATAGCGAAGGATACGTGCAACAGCCTTGTCGACGTATTTTATTAGTTCCGGATTTTTCTTAACTAATTGTGGTATCAAAGCATAATTTGCACCACTGGCCTGATCGAGTTCTACTCCTGCAACCAAAGCCATTTCGGCCGATTTTGAAGCATTTTCACTTACACCATTCCGCAAGTGCAATAAGGTGATGCCACTCCAGTCGGAAGCTATGATACCTTTGTATTGCCATTCCTTGCGCAATATATTCTGAAGCAACCAGTTGTTCATGTGGGCATATACACCATTATAAGCATTGTACGATGGCATAATTCCAGCTGGATTTGAACTTCGGATAATATCCTGAAATGCTTTGAGGTGATTGTTGCGCATGTCGTCCTCACTCAGGTTAATGTTGCCCCTGTTTATAGCACCTTCGGCTTGTCCGTGTCCGGCAAAATGTTTCAGGGTAGCGCCAACGCTTAGTTTGCCAACTTTCCCAGAGGTACTTCCTTGCAATCCTTCTACGGCAGCAGCACCAATTTTAGTTGTGAGGTAAACATCCTCGCTGTACAATTCTTCATTGCGCCCCCAGCGCGGATCCCGCATCAAATCCACAACCGGCGTAAATGAAAAGTGTGCTCCGCGGCTGCGTGCTTCGGCAGCCGTAGCCTTGTATATTTCTCTTACAAGTGTGGGATTCCAGGTTGAACCCATCGAATTAGGATTGGGAAAGCTGGTAGCTTCGAGCGCCACATAGCCGTGGCAGCATTCAGCTGCAAACAAAACAGGTATGCCCAAACGGGTATTTTCAACAAAATACTTCTGAATGGCGTTTTTGGACGCAACTTCGCGCTTTAGCGGGGTTTCGATAGGCTGAATAAGTCCCATCCCATTTTTGGCTAAGCGAATCGCTAGGGTATCAGTTGCAATATTCTCATTAAAATGCTCACCTTTACCGGCATGAAGTGTTCGCAACTGTGCCGCCCTCTCTTCGATGGTCATACGCGAAAGCAGGTCTTGAACACGCTTATCGATGGGAGCTTTTGAGTTCTTGTAGAGGGGTATGTTTTGAGCAACCCCATCATTCCAGATAAAAGAGAGACTGAAAAAAAGAATTACACTGAATAGCTTTTTCATAAATATCAAACAAATTTATTCTTGGTACATATAATTAAAGAAATCGAAATCGGCCGGCCTTGCATTATTATTGTTTGGGCTTATTGCATACATACCAATCATAGAACCATAAAAGCCACTTAAACCACTGAGGTATTTAGCATTATCAACTTTCCCCACCAATATCCAGTTTTTATT
>CAIWIS010000488.1 GCA_903912795.1 uncultured Bacteroidales bacterium | reverse complement strand
GTATTGGTAAAAGCCACTTTTGTTTCGTCGGGCGACCAAAGCACATTGGCAATACGCATATTATCTGTTAATCCGGCAAAATTCACAGGCTCTTTTTCGGCTAATCTGCGCATTTTTAGTGAACTAATATAGCTCATCGACGAACTTATATTTGTAACAGGATTAACTCGAAGTCCAGCCAAACTTATTTCCTGTTGATTGAGGTCATCCAACGTTTTATAAGTTGGACGATAACTCAGTAACATAAACGTTTTGCGCGTATCCATAGATACTGATGGTGGACGCTGATAATCGGCTAATTGTAAAATACTTGCGGGTGGTAATTGATAACCAAGATTTTCCTGTGATATAGCGCCTAAGATGCTCATGAATGATAAAAATATTAATGTAAGTGTTTTCATATAATTGATTTTTAAAAAAGACGACGGACAACAGATGACTGACAACAGAAAATAAAGAGAGTCAAAAGTCTTTTCAACAAAAAAAACGCGTACCTGCCTGCCGCAGGCAGGGCTAATAACAGCGTAGCTAAATAACGCGAACCTGCCTGCCGCAGGCAGGGCTAATAACGCACGAAGAGCCGAATAACGTGCGAAGCACAAACAACGGCATAGCCCCTAAAGTCCAATTTTTTTATAATAAACGTCAATAAACTTATTAGGTTCAGGGCGGGATATGAAAAGTGGTTCGTTTTCGTCAAATTCGGCACTACGTTTATCAATAATAACCCCTGGTACACCCGCTTCATCGGAAGCAATATAACCATCAATATTTTTGGCTCTATTTTCCAAAATCCAATCGAACATTATACTTGGCTCATACACTAGATATTTTACGTAATCTTCGTTAAGCGTTCCCGCTTTTTCAAACCACGATTTGGTTCTTTTAATGGTTGTATTTTTAATTTTTTTGCCATTATTAAATTCTCCACCAATAATTTCGGTTGGTATTTTCAGCTCCATACGCCACTTTTCGGTTTCGGGTGTAAGCGCATTTACCAAATCGAGTAGTGCAAAACCAAAAGTAGTACATCCTCCTCCTTCGTTTTGATAGCGAGGCCAAAAAGCCCCACCATAAAAATCGCATGCGGCATTTTTTTCATTTATTTTTTGCTTGTATTTATCAATAAAAGTCAAAATTCGATACATCGCTTTTTCGCTAATGCGGTATTTCAGGAAAGCTAATTTCTGACGCTTTGCATAAACATTTAATTTATGATTCAATTCTTTTTCAGTTTCAATACGTCCTGTAAGAGCGGCTCCCATGATACCAAAACCTACTTTTTGTTTCAATATTAAGTCTGTTTTTTCTTGAACGGTACCAGAAGTTTGTGCCATCAGAATGGGTTTTTCGAGCAATGACGACTCGAGTCTGACAGCTAAATGACCAAGCAAATAATTATCAGGCAGACCAATGGTTTTCAAATAACACTCCTTCATGGTTTTATATAAAGCCGAAGGACTACTCCAATCCAACGGATACATGGTTGGCATTATATAAAGGGTTACTGCGTGGGAATGCTCACGTTCAGAAGTTTGAGCTTTTACATTGGCTGAAATAAAAATCAACACTATGAAAAACAGTAAAAACTTTCGTATAATTATATCCATACTTACAAATCCATTAAATTTTTGACACAAAAGTAATGATTTTTTGCTTTAAAAAGTTCATATTTGTTTTATATTAGGATACATTTGTAAGTTTAGCTTGCATTTAATTGAACATTAATGATAATATTCAAATTATTGAATAAAAAAATCGTTAGCTTATATTATACTGAAAAAAGGATATTTTTTCAAGTCATACATGTTATGCAATATCCATATTTGTATTATATTTATTATAGCAAATTAGAGTTATTAATGGTTGATTATCAACTGTTAAGGTCTACTTTGTTAAAATACAATGTTATATCTTTATTTATATAGCTGCTATTTTTGTGTAATTACCTTTACATTTGCATTGTGATTTTCGGGTCATATTTTTCAGTTACAGTTTCACCTTAAATTCTCCAAAAAAATGCAATTACGAAACTTTCACTTGCCGGTGCTTTTTACCTTTTTTTTACTGCTTACTGCTTGCGCTACTACCGACGATGGCGCTTATGTTGCACCCATTTCAATTTCTGAAAAAATAGGCGGACAATGGTCGGCAATTAGTATAAAGCAAACCGACGAATTGGCAAAAGCTGCTGGCGAGACGGTTACTGACTTGGGATTATCGCGCCAATTCAGCTTTATTTCGTTTAGTATCAACTTTGGTACCGACGCAAAAAACAACCCAACTTCGTACACCGTTACAGGTGATGCTCCCGCACTTATTCCAGTAAGTGGTTATTGGGGTATGCCCAACTTATACCCAAATACCGATACGTCGCCCAACGAAATATATTTATATAGCGATCAGGCTAAGACTAAGAAAATAGCCACGCTCACATTAAGCTCAGTGCCTGGACTGCTCGATGTGTTCGAATTCAAATTAACACGCAGGTCGAATGGGGTGGCATTTGTGTCGTACACTTACCGCCTTTGCAAAGTAAATAATGAATAATCAACTCAAAATAAATTAATTAAAACATAGTATCATGAAAAAAATTACGCTTACCATTGCATTAATTGCAATATTCAGTTTTACATTTACTGTTTCTGCCGGACTTATTGGTGGCAAAAATCCTATTATTACTACCGATTTAGCAATAACCGATTCGCTTCCTGCTTTAGCCAACAAAACCGTTACTTTTACCGCCGACTTTACAAATAGCGGGACCACCCTTGATGGTACCGAAACTTTATATGCTTACTTTTGGGGTCCCTGGACTTTTAATTGGGGAGGTTCGGCAAGTATGGTACATGTGGCTGGTACCCTGAAATGGACCGTGTCGTTTATTCCTGCTGTTGCGTTTGCTCATACACAAACTGAATTTTTAAGTAATTCGAAAAATGTATGTTGGTTTAATATTCAAACGTCAACTGATGCATCGGGCACATTGAGTTTTACATTTCCAAAAAGCAAAATCAATCCGTTTTTGACAACTACCACTTTTACCGATAAAGGACCAAAAGTAACCTGTACACAAAATGGTGTTTCAACCGGCTCATACACATTGAATCAGCCTGTTACCTGGACTTTTGATGTAGCAGGTTCAATTCTTGGAAAAGATTCATTGTACTTGTGGGCATGGGATCCTGCAAACCCTGAAACCATAAACGGACGTACTGGCACATGGAATATCCCAAGCGCCGATAATGTATCGAAACTAACAAGAGTTGGTGCTCAAACCTATAGCATTACCATTACACCTACCACTTTTTATGGAAAAACTGTAACCGAACTTCAAACCAGCAACCCAAATGGATTTTGGATGAAAATGCGCAGCAGCAATGGATTAATTGAAACGCAAGCCTTCTCAGTTCCGTCAAGTGTAACAGTTACCACAAATGCTAAAAACCCAATTTCGAGCCGTTTTGCAGTTTACCCAAATCCGGTTATTGATAAACTGACCATTAATGCCGGCAACAATGCGATGCAGCAAATTACAATTTTCGATGCCAAAGGAACGATGATACAACGGGTGCCTGTTTCGGTAAATCAGCAGGAAATTAATGTTGACATGTCGGGCGTGGCCAAAGGAATGTACATTGTGGTGCTTAACAGCAATGGCAAAACCGAATCGTTCAAAGTAACAAAATAAAATTGCTTATTAAATTGCAATACGAAAATATGAATCAATCAATTTTTAAATCAAGCGCATCGACACACAAACGGTATTCATTGGTTGTTTGGCTACTGGTGTTGGTGTCGTTTGTGAGCACTGCAAAAGCTGCCGAACCGGCTCCTGCCAATACATGGACATTTCCGATTATCTGGAATGTTGACGAGCCCGTAACGTGGTATTTCGACCTTACCGGAACAAAATTCACTGCCGGACAAGATGTATATATGTGGGCTTGGCAACCTTCGGAACCCGATGCAGGTAATTGGACAAACTCGTCGGATTTTGCAAAACTGAAATATGAACCTACAAAAGGCAGTATGGTTTGGAGCATAACACTTTCGCCAACTACTTATTTCGGCAAAACAGTTGCCGATTTAGCCACATTCGATAATTATTTTTGGATGTTGTTGAAATCGAAAGATGGGGCAACGGTAACAGGTGCTTTTAGCATGATGTGTCCACGCGTGCAAATCGGCACATTCAAATCGTCGGGAGTTGCTGTTCAGACCTTTCCTGCCAATTTTAATATCGACACGCCGGTTTCAATTCTTGTAAATACTACCAAAGCTTTTGTAGATGGTGTTTTAGGAGGTTTGTCGGCCAAAGAAACCATTTATATGGAAAGCGGTTTGAATAAGTTTTTAGATGCTCACGTTCAATTCGACCCCAACAATCCCGCGACACATGCCAAAACGCTGATGCGGAAAGTGGCTGCCAATGTGTATAAAATTGATATGATTCCGTATCAGTATTTTGGTGTAGACCAATCCTTAAGTTTTGATAATCTGACCTTTAATCTATGGTCGGCGGATGGAGTAAAAGGTACTGCCGATGCCAAAGGAAACTATTACCTGATTGGTAATACCAATGTTCCGGTTGTTAGTTATTTTCCACAAAAATTTTGTCAGTACGACATACTAACCATTACTCGTAAAAACAACGAAAAAACAGCTACATCGGTTGAATATGCCATTACAGCAGGGACTAAAACTATACAGGGTGTCATGTCAGGAACTTCGGTTTCGAAAACTATTACATTAAATTTATTGAAAGAGATTGGTGACATAACAAATCTGGACAAGATAAAATTAGTGATATACATTGTAAAAGGAAGTACAAAAATTGAAGTTTACAGCTCCGATTTACCTTTAGTTCCCTTGTCCGAACTTCAATAATTAATACCAAAAAAATCAGATAAGATACTATGTATAAAAACATTATAAAAGCGAAGCATATCCAAAAATCAGTGCTATTGCTGTTCGGACTTCTGTTTTCGGCAACCCTGATTCAGGCTCAAAACATAAAGGTAAGTGGCACTATAACTGATAAAAACAACGAAACGGTAATAGGAGCAAGTGTAAAAGTGGCGGGTACAACTGTTGGAACAATTACCGATATAAATGGTAATTTTAGTTTGAGCTGTGCCAAAGAATCGGTGCTCGAAATTTCATATGTGGGTTATGTTGCACAAAAAGTAAAGGCACAACCCGAAATGAAAATTGAATTGCTCGAAAATGCAGTTACACTTCAGGAAACTGTGGTTGTGGGCATTGGCTACGGCAGTATTCGGAAATCGGACCTTACCGGCGCTATAACATCGGTAAGTGCCAAAGATTTGAAAAAGGGCGTCATCACATCGGCTGAGCAATTAATGCAAGGCAAAGTAGCAGGTTTATCGGTGGTTCAAGGCTCCGGCGACCCTGCTTCGGGAGCAAGCATGAAACTCAGAGGTGGAACATCACTTTCGGCCGGAAACTCGCCATTGGTTGTTATCGACGGTATTCCGGGTGTGGATATGAATTCGGTGCAACCTTCCGAAATTGTGAGTATCGATGTGCTCAAAGATGCTTCGGCAGCAGCTATTTACGGTTCGCGTGGAGCAAATGGTGTCATTATTATCACTACCAACCGCTCAGGCAGCACAACTGAAGTAAAAAGCATGTCGTACAGCGGATATATGGGTGTTGCCAATGTTGCAAAACACATGGATTTGCTATCGGCCAATCAGTGGCGCGGTTATGTACGCGATAATAATGTGCTGAATGCCGTTGATTACGGTGCAAATACCGACTGGCAAAGCGCACTCGAACGTACAGCTATTTCGCAACAGCACAACCTGTTGTTCAGCACCGTAAATGCAAACAGTGGTTACAGAGCTTCCATTACCTATCAAAACAACGATGGCGTATTGCAACGAAGCAACCTGAATCGCCTTGCAGCTGGTTTTTCGGCTCATCAATATGCATTGGATAAAAAAATAAAACTCGAAGCGGGATTAAATACAAGTGTGGATAACTGGACACCTATTGATTTATCCATTATTGAACGAATGAGCAATCTGAATCCTACCGTGCCGATTTATACTCCCGGTGGCGATTATACCGAAATTAGTGGTACCAATACCGAAAATCCTGTTGAGATTAACAACAACCGCTTTCGCGACGATTCCCGTCATCGATTACTTGGATTTACAAAAATTGAAATAGAGTTTCTGAAAGGATTGAAAGGTGTGGTAAATGGTTCGTACGAACATAATTCGTATCAAACCCGCTATTATCTGCCCTCGTATGCCGTATTAACCGGCGCTTCGTTGGGCGGTCACGGTCAACGTACCCTTGGCGACAACAGCTCGTTCCAACTCGAATCGTACGTTACAGGCGATTTGAAATTCGACAACAATTCCAAACTGAATGCCATGGCCGGTTATTCGTTTCTGGAATCGATGTACGAAGGTTTTGGCGCTATCCGCAGCGGATTCGATACCGATGCATTTTTGTACAACAACCTTGGCTCTGGCTTCGATTACACGGCAGGTGATGTGTATTCCTACAAAGGTATTTCGCGTTTGGTTTCGTTTTACGGCCGTTTGAATTTAAATCTGGTTGGTCGCTATCTTTTTACAACCACTATGCGTAACGATGGTTCGAGCCGGTTTGGTGCAAACAATAAATGGGGGATGTTTCCTTCGGCATCGTTTGCCTGGCGTGCTTCCGACGAAAAATTTATGGAAAGCACTTCGAAATGGCTTAATAACCTGAAGTTGCGTATTGGTTATGGTGTAACCGGAAATCAGGATGGCATTGGCGATTATAAATCATTGCAATTGTTGAGTGCTACCGGCGCTTCATACTACGATGCTACGACAGGTGTTTGGAAAAAAGCCTATTCGCCCATTCAAAATACAAATGCGGATTTAAAATGGGAATCTACCGCTCAAACAAACATCGGGGTTGATTTTGGACTGTTCAATAATATAACCGGAACATTGGAATTTTACCTGAAAAAAACCAACGATTTGCTCTGGACGTATCCCGTTCCGCAACCTCCGTATCTGGTTAATACCATGTTGTTGAACCTTGGTAGTTTAAGTAATCGTGGTGTGGAACTTACATTAAACGCTACCTTGGTTAAAACTCAGAAATTTACCCTCGATGCCACCTTTACAGGAGCTTACAACAATCAGCGAATCGACAAACTCACCAATAATCTATTCAGTCAGGCTTCGGACTTACGCACAGGTAGTATGACAGGTGTTAGAGGCATGACAGGCATTTACACGCAGGTAGTAAAAGAAGGTTATCCAGCAGGTGCTTTTTGGGGACCAAAATGTTTGGGTATCGACACCGATGGCGAATATATTTTAAATAAAGATGCTAATGGTGAGGTCATTAACGAATATCTTGGTTCGGCTCAACCCAAGTTGAATGTGGGCTTAACGTTTAATATGAGTTACAGCAACTTCGATTTGAATATCGGAACGTATGGCATGTTCGGACAAAAAGTATTGAATGCAACAGCTATGAGTATGGCCGACCCAACCCGTTTACCTTCGCAAAACGTAACGGATGCATTTTTGAAAAGTGGTATTACATCCGACCCCGCGTTTTCGGATTATTGGGTCGAAAAAGGCGATTTCTTCCGTTTGCAATCGGTTACATTTGGATATAATTTACCAAAAAGTGCGTCCTTGGGATTGGAAAAAATTCGGGTATATGTTACCGGCGAAAACCTGTTTGTGCTATCGGGGTATAGTGGAACCGACCCCGAAGTAAGCAACAATGGATTGAGCGCTCCTGGCATCGACCGATTTAACTATTACCCACGTCCGCGAACCATTTCATTAGGATTAAATATCTCATTATAAAATTGAAGTGCATTTTTTTATTATTGTTTAAATACAGAATAATTTACCTGCTAATACATACAAATTATGAACGCATTTTTAAATAAAATAACACGTACGAAAAGTAGTCTGCTTATTTTTCTGGTACTTTTAAGTTCGTGTACAAATCTCGACGAAGTTTTGTTTGATAAAATTACCATGGACGATTATGGTAAAACATCCAGCGAGGTTCAAACCATTGTGGGAGGTGCTTATGCCACCTTGCGCGGATTTAACGACACAAATACCGGAGGTACACTTTCTTATCCTACAGGCGAATTCGTATTTTTCCTAAATGAATGTACTTCGGACGAAGCCTGCATTCCTACCCGCGGAACCGATTGGTACGATGGTGGACGTTATCAGCAATTGCAATATCACACCTGGGATGAGAATAATGCTACCGTGTTGAGTGCTTGGAAATATAATTTTCAGGGCGTGGCCAATATTAATACCATTATTTACATGGTCAATAAATCGTCGCTTACGCAGGACGATAAAAATGTGGTGAACGCCGAATTAAGAGGCTTACGGGCTTATTACTATTACAATTTGCTCGATTTGTATGGCGGCGTACCTATTGTTACCAGTTTTGAAACAACCGATGTGCCCAAGCAAGCCAGCCGCGATTCTGTTTTCCGTTTTGTGGAAAAAGAATTGATTGAAATTACTGATTTACTGCCTTCGGGAATTGCCTACAGTCGTTTTACGCAAAATGTGGCTTATACCTTGTTGGCTCGTTTGTACCTCAATGCCGAAGTATTTACAGGAACTCCGCGCTGGAAAGATTGTCTGACTGCTTGCGAAAAAGTAAAAGGATTTACGCTGAACAGCAATTATTTCGACAATTTTGCAACCGATAACGACCAAAAAGCGGAGGAAATTATTTTTGCTATTCCTTACGACCACAAACAAAACACACAGGGAAACTATTTAGCATCAATGACTTATCATTACAACCAAAAATATGCATTTTCGATTGATGGAACATATCCTTGGTGTGGCAATGGTATTTGCGCAAAACCGGCTGTGTATGGCACTTTCGATGCAACTGACACCCGTCGGAAATCGCTGCTTGTAGGCGACCAACTGAGCAAAGCAACCGGCGAAGTAATTATGATGGACAATGGAAGTCCGCTAAGTTATACGGTTGATATTGGCGACTATACCAAGGCTTTGCAAAATGAAGGAGCGCGATTGCATAAATACCAATGGCGTGCTGACGATAAATGGGAACGCGACAACGACCTTGTACTAATGCGTTATGCCGAAGTAATTATGATGAAAGCTGAAGCGAATTACCGTCAGGGCTTTACCACCACCGCTGCAAATTTAGTAAATCAGTTGCGCAAAAGAGCAGGTTTGGGCGATATCTCGACTCTCGACAATGCTTCGCTGGAAACAGAATGGTTGCACGAGTTTATTTTTGAAGGATTGCGCCGCAACACCAACATCCGCTTCGGAACATTTTATAATTCGGGCTGGAACAAAAGTGTTACACCGGCTTATCGTGGAGTTTTCCCTATTCCTCAATCAGTGTTGGATTTAAATAAAAACTTAATTCAAAATACAGGATATTAGTCATGCATAAATTAATTTATAACGTTCTTTTAGTTGCTTTTTCGTTGGCATTTTTCAATGCCTGTAAAACCGACGACAATACCATCTACACAGTAACACCCATTGCTCCGGTAGCTGTGGCTAAGTCCAATTCTATGAAATTGTACGTGCACTATATGCCTTGGTTCGAAACCAAAGCAAGCAATGGTGGCACATGGGGTTCGCACTGGAAAATGAGCCGCTGTAACCCTGACAGTATCGATGCTTCCGGAAGGCGCAACATTGCTTCACATTACTATCCACTTATCGGGCCGTATGCATCGAGCGATCCCGATTTGATTGAATATCACTTGCTTCTGATGAAATATTCAGGTATTGATGGTTTGTTGATTGACTGGTATGGCTCGTACAATGTGTACGATACCTACAAACTAACACGCAACTCCAATGCCATTATCGATGCTTGTAAAAAAGTGGGACTTGAATTTGCCATTATTTACGAAGACCGCACCATTCCGAATGTAATGTTGAATACCGGCAATAAAGATACGGTTGAACTGGCAGTTGCCGATATGGCTTTTATCATGAATAGTTATATGAAACGAAGCAATTACATTAAAATAAATAATGCGCCGCTTTTAGGTGTTTTTGGTCCCGATTTTATCAATAAACCAACGCAATGGACAGATATTTTAAGCGTTTATGCCCAAAAACCGCATTTTATGATTCCTTACGGCGAGCATGTGGCGGGCAATAACTATAATTATTTTTATCCAAAAGCAGGAGCGCAAAATACCAATTCCGTCTATATGTGGCCTTGGGGTGCTTGGTGGGCAAACGACAACACAACTGATAAAAACGACCACGGAAACGACATAACCCGCACAAAACGGGTGTGGGATTATCTGAAAACCAACAATATCGACGTTTTTGCGGGAGCATGGCCGGGCTTTCATTCGTATTATAATCAGGGCGATGGACGCGACAGTTTGTTTTATATCGATTATCGCAAAGGCGAACTTTGGAATGACATGCTGAATCTGGCAAAAGAACGGAATGCACAGCATCTTCAATTGATTACGTGGAACGATTTTGGCGAAGGAACCATGATTGAACCAACCGTTGAATTTGGCTATTCGTACCTTAATTCGTTGCAGACATTTGCCGGAACATCTACCTCAACAACGGATTTAGAAAAAATTTACGAATTATACAATTTGCGTAAGGAATTCAGAAACGATGCCGAAAAACAAGCAAAACTAAGTCAGGCATTCTATTATTTTGCATCCATGCAGTCGCAAAAAGCCATTGAGTTGGTTAATCAGGTTAAATAATTAAAAAACAGATGAGTATGAATAACTTAAAAGTAGCAGTAAGCATGATATGTTTGGCAATTTTTACTGTTTCCTGTTCAAAAAAATGCGAAGTGAATGTAATGTCGCCTGATGGAAGCATCCGTATTGAAGCCGGTGTGGAAGATGGGAAACCGTTTTACTCGGTTGCCAAAGACAAAGCCGTTGTTATCGAAAAGTCATATTTGGGATTTTTACTCCGAAACAATGATAATTTTTACAGCGATTTTGAATTAATCGACACCAAATTCCGCTCTGTGTCCGACGAATGGGAACAACCCTGGGGTGAAGACCGTGTGGTGAAAAATACTTTTAACGAGACTATACTCTTTATGCAACAAAAAACGGGAGCTAAGCGGAAGTTGAATATTATTTTCCGTGCTTTCAACGATGGCATTGGCTTTCGATACGAATTTCCGGAACAGGAAAACCTGAAAGACCTTGTGATAATGGACGAAATAACGGAGTTTGCTGTAGTTGGCAATCCGCAATCGTGGTCAATTCCCACCAATCGAACCAATTATTTCGAAAACCTGTATACCAAAAAACAACTTACTGATTTGGATACTGTTAGTACTCCACTTACCATGCAGTGTAACGATAGTTTATATCTCACCATTCACGAAGCCAACCTTACTGAATACGGTTCACTCAATCTGACTCCAAAAAACAACTCATCGACGCTAAAATCAGATATCACGCCTTGGGCATCAGGCGAAAAGGTTTTTGCTAAAGCGCCGTTTGTTAGTCCGTGGCGCACCATTATTATTGCCCGTAAAGCTGGCGATTTAATGCTTTCACGCCTTATGCTTAACCTCAACGAGCCTTCGAAAATTACCGATACTTCGTGGATAAAACCCGGACGATACATTGGAATTTGGTGGGGAATGCATCTGGAAAAATACACTTGGGGGCAAGGGCCAAAACATGGCGCAACAACCGAAAACACCATGCGTTACCTCGATTTTGCAGCTAAACACGGCTTTGCAGGCGTATTGGTCGAAGGTTGGAACGAAGGTTGGGACGGCGATTGGGTAACTAATGGCGATAAGTTTAAATTCACAAAACCCTATCCCGATTTTGATATAAAAAAGATAACCGACTATGCTGCTTCGAAAGGTGTAAAACTGATAGGACATCACGAAACAGGAGGTTCAACTAAAAACTACGAAACACAACTGGATAGCGCATTTGCTTTTTGCAATAAATATGGTATTGAGGCAGTTAAAACAGGTTATGTGAGTCCGCGGCTCGACAAGAAAGAACGCGCCGGAAGTCAGTATGGTGTGCGTCATTACCGCAAAGTGTTCGAAACGGCAGCCCGTTACAAAATAATGATTGACAACCATGAGCCGGTTATGCCTACTGGATTGCAGCGCACGTATCCCAATTTTATGACGCAGGAAGGCGTTCGCGGACAAGAATATGATGCATGGTCGCCCGATGGTGGAAATCCGCCTTCTCACACCACCATTATTCCTTTCACTCGCGGACTGGCCGGTCCGATGGACTTTACACCCGGAACATTTAACTTCAGCAATCCAGCCAAACCCGGCACACGCGTTCAAACTACACTTGCCAAACAATTGGCATTGGCTGTAATTCTTTACAGTCCGCTGCAAATGGCTTCGGATATGATTGAAAATTACGAGAATAATCCCGCGTTTGCATTCGTCACATCGTGCCCTACCACTTGGGAAAAAACGGTAGTACCCGATGCAAAAATTGGTGAATATGTAGTTGTAGCGCGTAAAGACCGCAAATCCGAAAACTGGTTTTTGGGAGGTATAACCAACGAAAACAGTCGGGAGATGACGCTTAAGATGGACTTTTTACAGCCCGAAACCAACTACAATGCTGTAATTTACAAAGATGGAGTAGGAGCAAATTATAAAAATAATCCAACTTCGATAGCTATTGAAACGGTAAAAGTAACTTCGGAGTC
>CAIWIS010000487.1 GCA_903912795.1 uncultured Bacteroidales bacterium | reverse complement strand
CAAGTTGCCACTATCAACGCATCAATAAATCCTGAATCGACCTGTGCAATGCGTTCTTCAATAGTGCCACGTATGCTTACAACTTCAACGTCGGGACGAATTGACATTAATTCTTTTTTTCGGGTAGGTGAACTAGTTCCAATTCGCGCACCAGCATGCAAACTGCGCAATGTCAGATTTTGCCGACTCACCAACGAATCTGTTTGGTCAAACGCATCGAATAACGCAATCACTTCAATGCCCTCAGGGATTGGATAAGGCAAATCTTTGGCCGAATGAATGGCTATATCTGCTTCGTTTGAAAGCAAAGCCTCATCCAATTCACGGGTAAAAATATCAGCCGGAGGATTGTTTAACAAAGATATTTGTTTGTTTTTATCGCCAAACGACTCGAGTTTAATTAAGTCGTAATTTATTTCGGGAAAAAAAACAAAGACTTCCTTCACCTGCAATAAAGCAAGTGGACTTTGGCGACTTATTACTTTTAAAAAATCTGCCCCCAAACCCCCTAAAGGGGTGTTGAAGTTAGTTTCGTCTTGTATTTCTTCACTTTTAATCATTATTTCTTCCAATTAATCAAAACTAATATTTTTCCCCTTTAGGGGTTAGGGGCAGATTTATTTTGTAAGTTTTTTCAAAATCTCATAGCCTTGTTCCCATTCTCCATAGCCCGAAAGATTATTGATATGTCCGGCATCACCAATATTGATAAATTCGCTTCCCCAATTTTGGGCATAACTTTTTGCTGTTTCAATGCTTATCCATGGGTCGTTAGAGCTTGCAACCAGAGTTGTACGAAATGGTATATTCTGAGTTGGTGTTTCGTGAAGTAGATTTACATTCACTTTTTTTCGAATCAAATCGGCATCGGGTGGCGCTACCAATAAGGCTGCTTTCACTTTTTTATTATAACGCTTCACCCATTCGGCCACGGTAAGGCAACCCAAACTATGTGCCACAAGTACTACTGTTTCGGGGTCGTAGTTAGCAATGGTTTTATCAATATTGGCAGCCCATTCAGCAAGATCAGGGTTATTCCAATCCTTTTGTTGAATGCGGTGAAAGTTAGATTGTTTAGTTTCAATCCAGGTTTGCCAGTGGTCGGGCCCAGAGCCCTGATAGCCTGGTATAATAAAGTAGTGCGTCATAAGCTTCAGTATTTACGATACAAAATTCGGTATTTTGCAAGGTTTGTACAATCGCACTTGTATGGTAAAATATATACCGTGTTTGTGGTAGGTGGGCGATATATCAGCTTCGTTTGGCTTGAAGTAATAGATTATGTCGTTGGAAAATAATCATTTAGATTACCACAATTATAGCAAACTTCTTTATGAACACATAATAAATGTCCACATTCTGAACATTTCCATTTTGCTTTTTCACTTTCAATGAAAGAATCTAAACCTATTTCTTTTATTCTTCGCAGATTTTGAATTGGACTTTCTCCATATTTGGCGATATATCGTTTATCCAAATCTTTAATACGCCTACATGGAAATTTATTACATTCGTAACAGAGTAACTTTTTATTACCTTTCTTTTCCTCACAATTTGTTATACTGCAAACTGTACAATGATATGGTTTATTGCCTGTATTGTTACAGCCTACACATTTGTTTTTACTTCTTTGAAATCCCAAACAAATATCGCAAATTACACCACAAGGAGCAATACTTGAATTATTCATAAATCTATTTTAAATGTGATTTTTTGAAATTTATAATTATTGTTTACCGTCCATCCATATCTGGGAATTTACACACCATAGTTGAGAGCCAATAACCAGCTAAGTGCGAGATTTTAAGGTACGGGGAGCGAGGGTTGATGAACCGATTTAATTTGTAAAAACCACAATCTCGATATATTTCATTAGGGTCGGAGACTCGTAATATTTGTAGAAAATTCGTACAACGATGAGTTTTCAAGGGTCAGAGACCCGCAACATCAATAATTATCACCCGTTTTCACATTCATCGTTTCCATATTGCGGGTCTCCGACCCTTTGGGGGCTGTGGATTTACTCCGCAGCTACAAATAGCATCGGGTCGCTGACCCTAAATTTCAAT
>CAIWIS010000486.1 GCA_903912795.1 uncultured Bacteroidales bacterium | reverse complement strand
CCATTAACTCAGTTTTCGGGTTATCTCGAAGATAAAATGAGTTGGAAAATGTTTGGGATGAAATCCAATTTAAGTGCAGGTTTACGTTATAACATTCTACAACCCGGTAAAGATGAGCAGGTTTGGTCGCTGTCGCCCCGTATTAATGCTTCGGTGGCTCTCACCAAAAATATTGAGCTACGTGCCGGTTTTGGTCAGAATTCTAAAACACCAGGATTAACGCATCTTTATCCTGATAAAAAATATATCGACCGCGAGGCTGCCAATACTATTGCCGAAACTAACGAATTGAATCGCATCGTTATGTATCATACTAAAGTGTATAACGTAGAGCGAAGCATTGGTTTAAAAAATGCAGTAAATACGAAATATGAATTAGGAATTGACTTCAAACTTCCCGACGACAGAAGTATAACTATTATTGCCTATCAGGATGTTACGCCAAACGGTTTTGGAAATTACAGCGATTATTTTACTTATTTAGCTGAATATTATACCAAAGATCATGGTTTAAAATTCAATGCCGGAAGCAAACCTACATTAGACCCTACCACTCAACCTTACAGAGTTGATACAGTTTATGCTACCAAAGGACAATTTGGAAATACAAAATGGGCACGCGGTAGAGGAATTGAGTTCGATGCCAACTTAGGTCGAATAAAATCGTTGAATACCACCCTCTATATAAATGGAGCGTTTATGGAATCTGCTTCCAAAACTGCCGGATTGGAATATGGTAGCCCAAAAAACTTTACAAGTTCGTACAATGACGTTGATACTCCTCCATTTAAATACATTTTCGAAAGTGGCTGGTTAGTTTCTACGAGTCGGAGTTTTAATACATCGTTTCGTGCTGTGACTAATATTCCTTTGCTTCGTATGGTGTTGTCCAATGCCATATATGTTTCGTGGTACACCTATCAGGGAAACACTACCAGTAAAAAAACACCTATTGGATATATTACAGCAAATATGAATGGGGGAGTTGATACCTATCCCATAACAGATGCTATGTTGGCAGATGAGAATTATACAATTAAAGGATTTCCTTTGGCTGATGCAATTATTGATAACAGCGATGATTTACCTTCGAAAAGTGTAACTCCAATCTGGAATATCTCAACCCGATTAACCAAAGAGATTTCGAAATATGCAGGGTTTTCATTTTTTGTAAACAACACCTTGTTTTACGAACCTTGGCAGCGTTCATCTACTTACTCTACAACATTGAGCCAACGAAATACGGGTAAGTTCAGTTTTGGTATGGAGCTATTTTTAAAACTTTATTAATTGATTATTAAGAATATGAAATACGCCAAACAATTAAAATACAGCATACTACTTTTTATGCTATTGTATTTAAATTCTTGTAGAACGGAATTAATTCTGCTAACTGTACCAACAGTTGTGGTTACGGTTAGTATGCCTGCGGAAATAAAAGAAAACATTCAGTTTGCCAACAAAACAGTTACCTTACGCAGTCAGCGGCTTACTTATACAGCTCAGACAAATGAAGATGGCGTAGCAATGTTTAAGGATGTTATTCCAGATATTTACAATATATATACTTCGTGGGATTTAACTGCCGATGAATTTGTTGTAATGGCTGATTCATTAGTTGAAAACAAACCTGCATTGATAAGTGGTGTTCAATCACAGATGAAGATTTTTGAAGAAGACAGTATCGAAATTAGCACCCTTTTGTCGGTAAAACAAAATTTATTAATCAGTAAAGTGTACGCCGCAGCAACACTCGACAACAACAACTCCTTATACGACGCAGATCAATATATCGAGATATTTAATAACTCCGACGAAGTTCAGTATTTAGATAAAATATACCTTGCTCTTGTAGAAGGAGATAGCCCAATAGGTTTTCCGTCTTCACTTTTTCCAACCACTTTACATGCACGTCAGGTTTATCGCTTTCCGGGCAATGGAAATAAATATCCGGTATTACCCGGAAAAAGTGTTGTGATTTGTAACAGCGCTCGTAATCATACGATAAGTGCCGCCACTTCGATAGATTTGCAAGATGCAGATTTTGAGTTTAAAGGAGATAAATATCCAAACAATCAAAATGCAGATAGTATGATTTTAATTTATACATCGTATTTAGCAATAAAAGAAATAAATCTACAACGTAATGGGGTAAATTCGGTATGTTTATTTAAAACAAACGATGATCTATCGACATATAATCTGGATTATGTTCCGGGAAAAACATCCGGAAATAGGTTTATGCGATTCAATGCTATCGATGTTTTTGATGGGGTGGAGATACTAAGATATAGAAGTACAGGCTCAATCGACCCAAACACAAAACGACTTCAAAAATTTATTGATGCTGCATTTACAAATATATCAAATACGGGAGGTAGAAATCATGAAAGCAATGAACGAAAGGTTGACACACAGCGTTCAGCTGGAACTGGTCGAATATATCTGAAAGATACAAATAATAGTGAGGAAGACTTTGTAACAGTAACTGACCCAACTCCAAAAAAATACGATAAACCATTGCTTCTGCAATAAATATTTCAACTAATTAATATGCGAAATAAACTTATTATCAATATATTAACCCTTTTTGCTTTTGGAACCTTATCGGCTCAAAAAACATTCAATCCGGAGCAGCATGAATTGTTGTACCTCAACAATCATTGGTTAAGTACAAAAAATGCGGCAGGTTTAAGTTTGTCTGATTTTCATGTCCATGGAAACTCAGAGTTGGGCTACAACGACGCTAATGGTGATTTGCATCGGGCACAGGAAGGCGACCGCAAAAGTGGATTAAAATTTACTTCCGAACGTTTCGACAAAATTAACGATAAATGGCTTACTTGGGGTAGTTTCGAATTCCAAATGAATAGCGAAGATAATCGAGCTTGGTCGGATGTGTTCAACACCTACAATAATTCTCCATATATTTTCGGCGATAGCGTAAAAGGTAGTTACGACTTACAGTATTTCGATTTACATGCCAAAATAAGCCACAAAATAAATAAGCGTTTGGCAATAGGTGTTGGTTTGGATTATTATGCTGCAGATATGTCCCGACAACGTGATGCACGTACACGAACATATATGGCAAATTATGCAGCTTACCCCTCAGTTGTATATCAATTATCGACAAATCAAACATTAGGATTAACTGCCGGTATTCGTTTCGAAAAAGAAAAAATGCCTAGCATTACTACCGTTCAAGAAAATCCAAAAATTGATTATTATTTCTTTCTAGGTAACGAAAATTCGTATTCGTTGTTGGATGGTTATACAGGGTTCGACCGCCAGTATGTGAACTTAGACTATTCAGCAAATTTGCAATATATAATTAAAAATGAAGCCATTAATTGGCTTAATGAGATTGGATTCAGTACTAAAAAACAAGAAGTGTTGGGTAACGAGCGCGAAAGCCCCGGTTTGTATACTGCCTTAAATTTTAATGCATTATCAAAAATTAATTTCAAATTGGATAATAAACTTATTCATGTTGCATTGGGTGGTTTTTACAATGCCGGACGTGCCGACGAATACTTACAGGAACGAATTGAAGTTCGCGACACTGCAAATGGAAGTGTTTCGTATAAATGGAATACAATTTACGATTATAATGGACGTTACACTACTGACTCGTATCGTGTTGACTTTAAGGCAAATATTCGTGATATTTTAAACAATGCCACCGATTATTCGTGGTCGGCAGGTGTCGATGGACAATTCTATGGTTTTAGCAACATTTATCAATTGCCTTATTCGGCGTTCGAAAATCAACGCGCTCGGTTTGGGGTAAATGGAAGTATGCGTGTTTTCAATAAAAATCAACATCGTGTAAAGTTGCAAGTTGCTGGTGGATACGCTTTTAGTGTGAGCGATAATTTGGAACTAAATTCGATTGCAACAACAGTTCCGGGAATTGGCTCAACAACTTTTGAAAAAGCAACCTATAAAATTGCAAACCAAATTTTGCTCCCTGATATGAATT
>CAIWIS010000485.1 GCA_903912795.1 uncultured Bacteroidales bacterium | reverse complement strand
CATAAGTAACTGCATAGCCAGCGGAATAATTTGGTCGGATCGTCGGTTGATAGGAATATCTATATTGACTTTCAGTTTATCAATAAATCGGATATTCAACAAGAAGATATAAGCGTCCAGGAAGTTTAGCTCTGTATTCAAATCTACCAACTCATTATCCTTATTTTCGAGCACATACCGATACACTTTGGAGAGTTGTTCAGAAAACTTTTCAGCTAGATCAGGTTCTAATTTTATGAGTGAGGTAAGCACATTCAAACTATTAAACAAAAAATGTGGATTTACCTGTTGCTTCAGCACATCGTATTGCGTCTGCAAATTTTCCTTTTGTAAATTAATTAGTTGCGTTCGGGTTTCCGTAAGTCGTTTGGAACTATCTTTAACACGTTTTTCGAGTTGTGAATTAAGTTTTTCGAGTTCGGTTTTGGCGGTTTGCAATTGCATTTCCATCTCTTTACGTTCCGAAATGTCCACAATTATTCCCCTGGTGCCAACTACCTCTTTATTTTTGAAAACAGACAAAGCATAAATTATTACAGGAAAAGTCCCACCATTCGGTTTTAATGCCAAATATTCATTCATTGCATTGGGGCGTTTTTCGCGTTCAGTGGCTTTCAAATTATTTTTCATACGTTCATGGTCTTCAGGAATAAAAAAACTTAGCACCGATTTTCCAAAATCAGTTGGTTTTACACCCATAATTTCGATACCCGCCTTATTTACATACATCAAATTGGCTTGAGCATCCAATTCAAAAACAGTTTGTGGTAAAAAATCAGCTAACTCACGGTATTTTTGTTCGCTTTTTCGCAACGCATTTTCCATCGATTTACGTTCCGAAATATCCACAATTACGCCTCGTGAACCTACGGGTTTGTTATTTTCAATAATTGCCGTCCCGTAAATCAAAACAGGTATTTTTGTCCCATCAGGCTTCTGAATGGTGTATTCGGCTGGGTCCGAAGATTCTGGCCGAGAGATTATTTCTGCATGTTCTTGTTCATGTTTCAAAACTTCCTCCATGCGTTTTCTATCGTCTGACACAAAAAAACTCATGGCATTATTGCCTGAATTTTCGCTGTTCAATCCAAATAGTTCGCGCCCTGCCTTATTTATATAGGTCGGCTTGTTGTTTACATCGAGTTCATATACAGTAAGCGGAAGCATTTCGGTTAATTCTCTGTACTTCTGTTCACTTTTCGCTAATGCTTCTTCACTTTTAATTCGAGCCGAAATGTCGCGCGATGTAACAATTTGGATATTTTTATCTTTATATTTGGTGAACCCTGCACTCAGTTCCACAGGAAAAGTTGTTCCATCTTTTCGTTTGTGTAGTCGGAACTTAACATGCGTTTCAAGATTTTTGGTTGCCTGTGACGTTTTTTCAGGTTCTGCCGAAATGTCGGTATTCTTCATTCGGAGTAATTCCTCTTTTGTATAGCCATACATTATTGAAGTAGCTGGATTTACATCGATTATTTGCCCTGAATCGGCATCAATCATAAAGATGGCATCCGATTCGGCTGAAAATAATAACCTGTATTTTTCTTCACTTTCTTTGAGTTCGAGCTGAATTCTCTTATTTTCGGTTAAATCGTGAATCGTAAAAAAACTGCACAATTCTCCTTCGAATTTTATCAAGGTGGATGTTGTATCACATTCTTTAATTTCGCCGTTTTTGGCTACTAAACGAAATGTTTCGTTGATGGTAGAAAAATCCTGATTACGACGGCGAATGCCAATTTGAGTTATTTTGTAAATATCCTCGCGATGAATAATGTCTTCTCCAGTCATTCCATCGGGGCAATATCCCAACAAATTGCACAAAGTGTCGTTCGCGTACAATATTTTATTGTTACGAACAATCAAAATACCATCCTGCGAGTTTTCGACTAATGTTTTGTATTTTGTTTCACTCTCGCGCAAAGCTTTTTCCATGGCATTTTGTTGGGTAATGTCGCGCATGGTAATAAACGAAGCATTGTGTCCGTTAACCTGAACGGTAGTGGCATTCAAATCTGCCAAAACTCGTTCACCCGATTTATGCATAAAATTAGCAGTGTAGCTCATTTTATCAATTTCGCCACGCATACGCTTGTAGTGCAAATCCATCACTCTATCGCGGTCTTCAGGTGCTATAAAATCGGCTGGATTCATGGCAAACAATTCGTCGTGGTCGTATCCAAACGTTTTCAGAAAAGCGGCGTTTACCAAGAGAAATTTTCCATCCTGATTGAGCGACACGGGGTCCATCGTACTTTCGATAAGTGTGCGGTAAAATTTTTCGCTTTCTTCCATTGCATGTTGCATGCGTCTTTTTTCGGTAATATCCTGCTGAATCATAATATAACCTTCCACAGCACCATGCTCGTCGCAAAAAGGAGCAGCAATAGTATTTGCCCAATACTTATAGCCATTTTTGTTGTGAGTAAGCAATTCGCCCTGCCATTTTTCACCTTTCAGCATGGCTTCAACCACTTCGCGTCGCGACTCATGAAATTCCTCATGATAAAAAAGCTCCTTTACCGTTTTTCCTAATAAATCTTCTTTTGCATAACCCGAAAGTTGTTCGAAGCTTGGATTAACAAATTCGAACCGAAATTCCTTATCGAGAATAAAAATGGCTCCGGGTGTTTGTTCAAATACCAAACGGAGTTTATTGAGTTCTTTGTTGTCAGTTCTGTTTGCGCTTATCATCGTTTGTTATCATTAATGAAGTTCAAAAGTACATTTTACGTCTGAAATTAGCAAAACAATTTCCCTTAATTACTCTGTTTTTTTTGTGAATGACGGATTTTTAACCATGAATGCCTAGTTTAGTTTTGCTATACACTCGTACAAAACTTTCTGAATATCTACTTCGCGACTATCCGGAAAATCGTAACCCATGCGGTTTGGCACGTAGCAGTAACCAATCTGGTTCACAGGGTCGGCATAAGCCATTGACCCACTTGCACCACCAAAACCATAACTTTCATCGTTAGGAAATGGCTTGGAGAATTCTCCGTTTTTCATAAATCCATTACGGTAGTATAGCGGAATACCCATAACTTTATCCACATCCGATAATGCAGGATTTAATGCCACTCCTACACATTCGGAAATTGTAGAGGCTTGAATATTAAGCTCCTTTGCTCCGAGCGAAAATACGCTATACAATTTGGCAAGGCTTTCGGCTGACCCAATTCCGTTGCCGCTTGGTTCTTCAATACGCCAGGTTTCGCGTTGGTTTACATTGTAACCTTTTACCAAAGTCATTGATTTAAAACATAGTGAATTGGGGTTTATCATTTTCTTAATCAATCCTTTAGGACTTTTATTGAGCATAAAAAGTCGTTTAACAGGATTGTTCATTTCTATGTGTGCTATTCGATTATCATCAATTGAATCGGGTAATCCGATATAGAACTCGATTCCAAGTGGTTTCGCAATTTCCTCCTGAAAATACTGTCCCAACGAACGATGTTTATTGTCAATTCGTCGAATAAGTTCACTCATATAATGTCCTGCCAATGCAGCCGAATATCCGCAATATTCACCGGGCGTCCAGAAAGGTCGGGCATTTTCGAGTTTATCCACCAGTTTATTTCTATCGGCCAATTCCGACACAGTTAAACTACCATCCCATAAGCACAATCCCGACTGATGCGAAAGCAATTGACGAACAGTAATGTTTTCTTTGCCATTCTTAGCAAAATCTTTCCAATATTGCGCAACGGGTTTATTGTAATCAATTTTTCCTTCGGAATGCAGTTTGGCAATGCACAAGGATGCCGCACCTTTTGTAGCCGAGAAAAACAGAACCATAGTTTGTTTATCCCAAACCGATTTTGTTTTTTGGTTTGCAATTCCACCCCAAAGGTCAATTACTTTTTCGCCTTTGTGATACACACAAAGTGCAGCTCCCGACTCTTTTCTATAGTCGAAATTCTGTTTAAATATTTCGTAAACAGGTTCGAATCCTGGTTTTACATAACCGTTTATTTGCGACATAATGTATTGATTAACAACAAAACAAAAACAAATCAAAGCGAATGAAACTTTATCGATTATAATTCTCATTGCTTTATGATCTTTAAGGTGTTAAAGATACAATTTATTTTGTTTGTTATATATTGTCCGAAAATTAACAAATATACAAATAGAATAATAAAAATTCCCGTAAAGTGAGTTATTAAACTGTAGCTTGCTTTCATACGATAATTATTTTATGATTTCATTTTTTCTTCACAAAAATATATCGATATCGTTTATTATAAAACTAATAAAGTATGAATGCCGTACTATAAAGGTTGAGTGATAGATATTAAATGTTGAGTAAATATTAAAAACAGAAAACCACCACAAAACTCTTTGAGTTTGCGATGGTTCTCCATATTCAATTAAACCACATTATTTGTGTTTATGACAGTTAAAATAATCTCAAGGTTTTCTATCCTATAGTATCAATTATAGGCTGCTGATTAAAGTATTCAGGCACTTTAAATTGATTTGCAGGGTTCAAATCAGTTGAAGGGCTCGGATTGCCGGGGTTACCCGATACTAAAATTAACGCGATTTCGTTATCAAGATTAATTCGCTCAATACTAGGCAAATTGTACTGTTGTCTTTTCGGCATATTATTCATATAACTGGTGTGATTTTTATAGTTATTTTATTGCAAATTTATAATAATTTTTTAATAAATCAACATCAACCCTCAAAATATATATTCCGGCAACCCTCAATTCAGTTTCGAAACGATTTGTT
>CAIWIS010000484.1 GCA_903912795.1 uncultured Bacteroidales bacterium | reverse complement strand
TTTTTCCTTTGATTTTGATTCCTCCGGCAATAAATCCATCGCTCAGATGCATAAAATCATCCATTTCCGAATCCACCACATTGTTTTCGAACAAAAAGAAACCGCGCGAATTATGAATCTCAAAAGTTCCGTGCGAAGATTTTGTACGGCCGGTACCGGGCCGTGGAATAATATTGACCGACGAAATTTCCAGGTATTTGTTGTAGTCACATGTAAAACCCCTGTGATTCAATGCCGTAAAAACATTGATATTATGAAAAACAAGATGGTTATTTCCGTTAGCTTCCACGCCATAAGGGTCGTAATTGGTATGAAAAGTCAGATTAGAACACTGACCAATGCGCGCTAAATTAATGCTTTTCTGATTGACCATGTAAACACGAATATGGTGCTCGTCCAGTACAGTATCTTTCCGAATTTTGCCGGCACCCAATTCGCCGTAACCCGGACTGTTTTCGAGCAATACAAATGGTTTGCTTTCAGGATTTCGCATATTGGTAAACGGATTCCAGTCTTTCGAAGTAGTTCCACTTTCTTTGTTCAGCTTGGTTTTGGCGGGCAATCTCAGGTTTGGAATATACAAATCAATGAATTTCCCTTCAGTGTTAACCGATTCAATATATCCTAATGCCGAAATTGGTGTCGTTGCCCAATCCCAGTCGAGCGTCAGGTTTTCTACACGCACCCGTTCGCAATTGGCCACATAAAGCATTGCTCCCATTGAAACAATGGTTGAATCCATAATAATGAACTCAGCACCTTGCCCGTCGAAAATAAAATCTCTCATCCCTTCAATAGCAATCTGACGGGTTACGTGAGGCGTTCTGACATTGGCAAGCGTATAAGCCAGACTGTCTTTGTCAGGCTTTGTATTGATGGAGCGCAGGTAATACACCCCTTTCGGAATAGTAAGTTTATAAGCATTTGTTTTTTTGCAAAATGCCAATGCTTTTTTTATGGCTGCCACGTTATTTTCGGGAGTTCCGTGTTCTTTCAGTCCGAAGGCTGCTGCGTCAACTACTTTTCCTCCTTTACGTGGTGCGTCAATTGAAAAAGCAGGACAACCGGTGATGCTTTTTTCTACGTCCTGCTGACTTCTGTTTTGAGCAAATACAGGTAAAAACAATAACTGCAATAACAGGAAAAGGATTGATTTTTTCATATCTTATTTATGATGCGTTATTTTACTATTACCTGCGCATTTTCGATTTGAAACACACTTTCAGAAGTTGAATTAATCGCTTTCCCTTTATATATCAAGCCATTAAATTCTATATTTTTAATCATTCCGGTTGTGCCGCCTTTGATAACAATGGGCGCGTCATTGCCTTTCATGTACTGAATATTTTCAAATTTCACATTCTCAATAGAGCCGCCGCCTGAACCCCATTTATTGGCAGGTAACAGTTCTATCCAAATCAGGTTTTCGAAAACCGATTCTATGCGAATATCTTTGTAAAGTATGTCGGATATTTTGCAATTGCCCACATGATGCATCGAAATGGCAGCGCGTTTGAATTTTGTGGCAGAAGTTTCCTTACGAATAATATCGTTGTTTTCATACCGGATATTTCGTACATATTCACCATCCAATTCCCAACCTGTTTCCAGTGCATTTCCTTGTTTTCCACTCCAAAACACTGAATTCTGAATACGGACATTCTCGATGTTCCCGGCAAACTTATATTTTTTGGTTTTTAACGTAATACAATCATCCTCATTCCGAACAAATATATTGTCAATCAACACATTGGATGTAGCCAACAAATCAATACCATCCGAAAACACTTCGGAAGAAAGAATTTTGGTATTTTTAATGGTGAGGTTATTACATTCAAAAAAGGAGGTAGACCAACCATTGAAACTAAGTACTATCGGTCCGTTAATTTCAATACCACCCGAATAATTAAACCTGATTCCATGTTTCGAAACCCGACCATCAATCACACCATAACCCAAAATACGGATATTTTTTACTTTTTCACCAAAAATATCACCTTTTAAAATGGCTCCATCTTCGAGAAACAGTGTCACATCATCTTCTTTGATTGTATATTTCCCAATATTATGAATTCCCTTTTTGAACCGGATTGTGTTTTTTGGTAAATGGTTCCACTCTTTGGGATGGGGTGGATTCACAAACAGGTAAACAGGTTTGGAATAATCTTCGTTTATCGTAACAGCCACTTTACAGGGCGTAACACCTATCAGACGAATGTTTTTACCCTCAATTTTGTATTGGATATTCCTTATTGCAGGTTTAATCTCTACCGTTTTTATAACATCGACTTCGGTGTTCAGAATTATATCGGTGGTTTTATCCACTGTGAGCTGCACAAATTTACCCAACGCCATGGTGTCGGTAACAAAGTGGGTGCCTTCTTTTAGCAGTTTATTGGCTGACTGAACCTGTATTGTAAAAATACCAGTCAGTAAAATAAAAATGAATGTTTGTTTTCTCATATTTTTAAATTTATTTTTCATTATAATCAACTACACCCTCAATTTAATAGCCTGCATGCCATCAATAAGTTCTAATTTTACAATCAACAAATCGTTCGAGTTAGTTCTGAAACTATTTGAATTGCTGTTTCCATCCTTCAATAATAAACCCGAAACATTGTAAATAGCAAATCGTTCATGGGGATAAAGTCCGTTGACTTTCAAAACATCATCAATCACAGATACTTTGACTCTGTTTTCAGTTGAGACTGACTCAACTCCCGCAGTAGGAGCAGTATAATCGAAAGAAATGGTAGCTTGCATGCTCCACACATCACCAGCCTTGGCTGTAGTCGAAGATATCTTACTGTAGTATTTGTGATAATTAGTTGTATCCCATATAAGTGTATTCAAAACCGGAGCGAAAGGTAAGGAAACTATTGAGCAATTGCAAACTACGGTTGTTCCCAAAGTTGTGTTCCAAAAGTTAATTTGTTGCTTATCCGACGATAGTTTGTTTGATCCATCAGACGCAAATACAGCAGTGGCTCCATATTGATTTGAACCCTGTTGGGAAATATCTCTGTTCACACAAAAAATACCGTAATAACAGAGGTTAACCGGCACATCGGTATTCCAAGTCACTTTGTTGTAACAGGTGTACCCTTTATTCTCGAAAACAGTGCGCTTTTCGTGAAAACACTCTATGGGATTATCGGCTATAGGCACATAATTCGAATTTCCCAAATCCGTTCCACCCGTACCGGTTTGATGCATCGTTGAATTCTGCAAATAGTAAAACGAATTACAGGCAGTAAGTGGAATGTTGCTTGTTGTAGATACTGATACGCCATCGGCATAAAAGCTTATATTGCTCGTAGGATGAATATCAATCCGTTCATCACCATGATAACCTCCGGTAAAGTCCCCCACATTGGGTCGGTTCGACTTCCACACAAATTCATTTTCTCCGGAAGTCAACAGTTGTTGAAACCGTGTCATAGAAGTACCATTATAATTAACTAAATAGGCTTCCCACATCCGCCACAAGTCACAATTCTTATTACTATCAATATTGTGATAAATTCGGAACTGAATATAAACGCCACTCTCATTTATTTTCTCATAAACATAGAAACTACCACTAGTTCCGGAAGTATATGAATAAAATATGTTTGGTAATGTGTTAGCATTTACACTAAAGGTAAGCATACTTACTAAAAATGCAAGGAGTATTTTTTTTATTTTCATTATTTGTTATTGTCAACTTTCGTAATTCTGTAAAGCATCACACCGTGAGCGGGAATGTTAACTTTCAGTATATCATCGAATACCCCAATATCTTTTTGTCGCCACAAGTCGCGAATCATTCCACCCTTTAAGCCCATTTGCGAAAGCGAAATATCGTTGTAGCTTAAGTTATAATTCATCAGATTAAAAATGCCCAAAGCCACACTTCCATCTTCCAACTCTTTGGCATACAAGTGAAATTTATACCGCGAACGGTTACAATAAACACGTCGCGCCTGCTTTCCTAACGAGTCCTGATTGATATCGAGAACTTCATCATTGGTTAATAAACTGAGTGTAAAATCATCCAATGTTGCAATATCACAACCTAATAATAACGGAGCGGAAAGTAAGCACCACAAACTAATATGACTGTATTGCTCATCGGGAGTCAAACGGGTTGGATGCAAATTTTTTCCCCAACCCACATTGCCTACGACCAGCATATCGGGGTCGTTCCAATGTCCGGGTTTTGCGTAGGGGTACAATAAATACTGATTAAATCCTATCTCACGTACACTTTCCCAGTTATCCTCAATATCGCCTGTTGTACGCCATGAGTTTGCTCCCACACTTTCGCCCCACTTCCATACTTCGCGCATACCATACTGACAAACGCTGTAATAAATATCGCGGTTTTGTACTTTAATTGCATCGTACATTTTTAAATATGGTTTTTTGTAAGCCGCGAGCGAAGTATCTTTTTCCTGTGCAAAAATTCCACTGTACGAACACCAGTCCGATTTTACATAATCCACACCCCAATCGGCAAAAGTGGTCATATCCTGCAATTCGTGGTTATACGAACCCACAAATCCAAGACAGGTTTTAGGTCCGGGAGCCGTATAAATTCCAAACTTTAAACCACG
>CAIWIS010000483.1 GCA_903912795.1 uncultured Bacteroidales bacterium | reverse complement strand
TGTATTTCATTGAAAGGATGGTATGTCTGAAAATAGATTCTTTGGAGGTGTATTTGTTGAGGTTGAAAAATTTTTCAGTTACCGGATTAAAGACTGAAACTCCTTCGATAGTTGAAATCCAGATATTACCAACAGAATCCTGCAAAATAGATTGAATATCATCTCCGCAAAGTTCATTTTGGGTGTTACCTTTATAGTATGATTTTATATTAAATCCATCGTAACGATTTAAACCATAGTGTGTTCCAAACCACATAAAACCATTCTTATCCTGAAAAATTGACATTACTCCATTTTGCGACAATCCTAGTCTGTTATCAATTTTTTTAAAGGATAATTTATTTTCGCTTATTACATGGAATAATGAAAAATAGAATATAAAGATAAAGGCCGTGAGTGATTTATTCATCAAAACTTAATCATTAAATTTACGGTTTCGCTTAGTTAAAACAAATATCGTATAAATTGTTTAGATTACCAAATTAATAATTATGAGACAAATTGCGCTCATTAAATGCGCATTATATTGAGGTTGGTGGATTAATGAAGCGATTAATTTATTTGAAGTTTATTTCGGAGTATATCAAAGCTTGCATTTTCAACTTTTAATATCTTTGAGCTATGACTTTTCAGAGTAATTTGCAATTTATCATTGCCAATACTGATGTTTTGCTTAGTCAGAACATCTATCACTTTAGTATCTGAAAACCCTTTGATATTAAACTGTTTATCTTTTTCGTCCCAATTGAAAAGTGATATAAAAACTCCGTCCTCATTTTCAGCAAGAATTACGTTAAAAGCATCATTTCTATCTTTAGCATGATTCCACATATCTAAAGGAATAAATCGAGATGCTGTTTTGTATGCAAAAGCATTGTCAACAAGCTTTGTTCTTTCAGGCCTCAAAGTCAATAGGTTGTCGCTATTAATTTTTGGTCCGCCATACAAGGCTATATAATCGCTCCACATTTTGGCTTCGTCAAATGTGGTGTTTCCGCCAAATTTATTTTCACCCCAGGCGCGTTCGGCTTCCTCGTCATCTTTGTTGCGAACCACTAAATAATCGGCATCGTTTTGTACAACAGACAGATTGAGATAAAAATTGCCTGCATTTTGTAAAGTACATGCTTCGTAGAAATCGAAAGTTGGACAAATGTCAGCACCAGTTCTGAGTCCATCAACAATGCCAAAAGTGGGTCCAAAAATAGCCGAACAGGCTAAAAAGTAAGCATCACCCATGCCTTCACGCATTGTTTGTAAACCAGCTCTGGTTCTTTCAACACTCGTCATACTATTATTATATGAAAGTACTTTTGTAACGACCTTTTTACCTAAACCACAATTGTTTCCATGCTCTGCTAATATGCTTTCGAGCAAGCCATAACGCATAAAATCAATTTTAAAGTAGCTGAAACCCCAGTCGTTTTTAATCGTATGTAATACATTTTTCATATATTTGCATACTTGTGGGTTGGAATAATCATAGTAGATGTATTGCATAAAAGTATCACCTTTATCAATGGCCTGACAAATAACTTCACCATCCTGGTCTTTCAAAAACCAATCGGGATGATTCCTGTATAATTCAGAATCTTTATCACCTCTAAATCCATCAAGGTGAATTCCAGCTTTATAACCTTTCGATTTTGCATAATCTGCAATTGCTTTCATTCCACCTTGCAGGTTTTTCCGAACACTTAAATAATCGCCACGAGCAGTCCACCAGCCACCATCTATTTGAATAATATTAGCTACATGTTCTGATTTGAGTTTGTCGATATTTTTATATACATCTTTGGTATCATAAACTCTTCCGTAATAGTCCCATGTTGACCAACCTTTCAGATTTACGGTTTCTTTTGGTTTTATATTATGCTCTTTCGCAATTTCAGTGCCGTATCCAAACATTAAATCCTGCCATGATTCTCCATTAGTAAGTAAGATTTTTTCGAATTCAATCGTTTCACCGGGTTTGATTGGTTTACTTTCACCCACTGCGGTAATCATAAAACAATTATTTCTAAAATGTATATAAGGCATAAAAGTATTCCACGTAAGAATTCCAATATTTGAATAGTTGTTCTCAGCGTGTTTTATCATCAGAAAAGTTCCACTTTTACTTATGGTGTCCGAAGTTGTGGATTGTTTTATAGGAGTGCGACCCATACAAGTTCCGCCATACATGAGTTGGTCATTTTTATTAACCGATACTTCTGGTTGAATTTCAATTTGGATTGAATCAATTCTGTCAATCTCCTTTCCGGTATTTGTGAGTGAGATTTGAACATACTTTTGCCCATCTTTACCATTCTCAATTTGAATGGTAGATTCAATATCTTTATTTTTCGAATACAAAGTTACTTCTACTAACTTTTTGTTTGAGTTTTCGCAACTTTGCAATAAAGCAAGCAAACCAAAAACGCAACATACATACCTGACTAATTTCCACATAATAATATTTTTTTATACTGTGCAAATTTAATGTGTCCTATGTTTTTAAACCAATCAAAAAAGTCTCAATAACCATGTTGTTTTGTTTCAATTGCAATTCGTTTTTTTAGTTTGAAACAAAAACACTGTATAAATGAAGCTTTTTGAATGGCATACTTTCTCAACAAAGCCATATCTTTGTGTCATATTTATTAAAAATCTATTTCATGAGAATTTCATTGGTTTTTGTATTTTGCATTGGTATATTATTATCCCTTACGGCTAAGAACAATCCCAAATTTCTTTACAAAAGCACAGCATTAGTTCTAACTGAAAATACCTTATCCGATGGGTTAGGTGCTTTCAAGGTTGAAGATTTACCGATTGTAAAACCTAATTGTAATATCAATTTAAAGAAGAATGCAACTCCACTGACTCAGAAAATGTGGAAAATTGCACTGCATGATGTAGAACTAAATTTGATAACCAACGATTATGGGACTTATTTTGCCGCAGGCAGGCGTTATACCGACCGTGTTTATACACGCGACATAGCTTTTGCCGGAATATTAGGATTGAACGCTATTTATCCGAAAGAGATGTTGAACTCATTGCGAGTGACGCGGGATGTCGTATCGAAAATGGGATACAAAGTCTCCGGAGAAGAGGTAATTAAAGAAATTATTGCGCCTTGGGAGATAATTGCCGAAGATAAAAAAGAGGTGATGGCAACATACAAGAGTAATAGCATAACACGCCGAACTGATGATGTGGTGTGGATTTGGGCTGTTGATGATCTATTCAAATCTCATCCTGAAGTGGCCGATTGGAAATGGTTTTACTACAATGGAAAAATGAATTTTGATGAACTATATGCACCATGGTTTGATAAAACGGATGGGCTTTATAAAGCTCAAAATACATTTCACGACTTACAATCCAGTGCATATCCAAAAGGTTATTCGCAAGCTGATTGTGTTTTACTAAAAAGTACATCAACCAATTGTCTCTATTACAAAGCATTATTATCATTGGCTAATGCAGCCAAAAAATGCAATTTACCCGAAGAATCAAAAGAATGGGCAATAAAAGCTGAAGCATTAAAAACGGCTATAAAAAAAGAATTATTGCTGCCGGATGGTACGTTTACATATTACAAAGACAGGTATGGTAAAGTAATGCCAAACCAGCACAATCTGGGAACTGCATTTGCAATAATTTTTGGGGTAGTGGAGGGTAAAGAAGCAAAAAAAGCTATTGAAAACTATCCTACATCCGAATTTGGCACACCTCTTCAGTATCCTTTTATGGAAAATAATGGCGATCACAATCAAGCCTCATGGCCATTTTGCGACACTTTTTTTCTTATAGCCAAAGAAATTGCCAATGGTAAAGATTATACAGGTTATAATGCTGCTTTGTTAGCCAGAACTATGGGAACAAAATTGGACCCCAAAAAAAGCCCGGAATGGGGTGGATTTGGTTCATTCCACGAAAAAGTACAACTTCCTTCAGGCCTAATTTCTGGTTCCGGTTCACAACTATGGACATCGGCTGCATTTATGAATATATGCTTGAGAGCAAATTTGGTTGAATTACATTGATATATAAATGGTTGTTGTATTGAAACAAATTCACACTATAATTGAGACTTTTTTAATTGGTGTTATAGTTTGAATTTAAGTTACTTTGTCGATAAAATAATTGCATAAAAATACTATCTTAAAAACTACAAATAATGAATTTTAAATCTAATCAAAGTAAATGTACATTCTTATCTGGCAAGAAGTATTATTTTGTGGTTCTAGCTATCCTGCTTTTGGGGTTTACGCCTCACTTAAAATCAGCCAATGAGATTCAGAAGCCAGCAGAAATCACACAACAAAAGAAGTCCATCAAAGGATCCGTCTTGGATGAAACCAATGCACCTATGATTGGCGTAAGTGTAGTTGAAAAAGGTACAACCAATGGAACAGTAACTGACATAAATGGGAATTTTGAAATTAAAGTTTCTACAGTAAATTCTAAACTAGTTTTTTCATACATTGGTTATGAAGCAAAAGAAATTACCACACAAAATTCAGAACTTAAGATTCAATTACTCCCCATCTCAAAAAATATTGAAGAAGTAGTAGTTGTTGGATATGCCAGTCAGAAAAAGCAGAGCGTGGTGGGTTCCATAGCACAAACAACCGGTGAATCATTAAAGACAAAAGGTGGTGTAACCAATTTGGCAAATGCAATAAGTGGTACAATGCCCGGAGTAACTGTTATGACATCTGCCGGAAGTCCGGGAGGAAATGATCAACAGATTCTGATTCGAGGTATGAATACCTGGAATGACGCTACACCTCTTATATTAGTGGATGGTATTGAGCGAAATATGAATGATGTTGATATGAATGAAGTTGCTACTGTATCGGTACTGAAAGATGCATCGGCAACAGCAGTATTTGGTGTGAGAGGCGCTAATGGTGTGATATTAATCACAACCAGACAAGGAAATAATGGAAAACCAAAAGTAAATCTCGAAGTAAACACAGCATTTAAATCTGTTTCAAAAGTTGAGAAACAATTGGGTTCTTACGATGCTTTGTTAGCCAGAAATTATGCCTTGGTAAACGAATTGCCATTGCCTATGCCTCAGGCCAGTTGGACTACTTATTATGTCCCCGACCGAATTTTGGGTTACTACAGAGACCAAACTGACCCTCTGAAATATCCGGATTTCGATTGGGCATCTTTTATGTTGCGTCCTTATACCAAAACAGATAAATACGCAATTAATATATCCGGAGGAACAGACTTTGTAAAATATTTTACTTCAATTGCTTATACCTCGGATGGGGATATTTTAAATTCCGTCCCAAATCCGAAAGGATATCAACCAGAGTTTAGTTACAAAAGGTACAATTTCCGTACAAATCTTGATTTCAACCTAACAAAAACCACGCAGTTTAAGGTTAATTTATCAGGATATTATGGAAAACAACAACAGCCTGGTAGTGGTATAGGTCCTATTGCAGGAGGAATCTACAGGCATTCGCCTACCTCTTTACCAATATATCCGGATGGGATATTTGCATCTGACGAAACTACTTCGGATCAATATGGTACGAATGTTTTCAGGATTTTGCAGATCTCCGGTATAAAGACAACCGGTCGTACATCATTAACCAGTGATTTTGAAATTAATCAGAAACTGGATTTTATTACCAAGGGTTTGTCTGCAAAGGCAAAATATTCTTTTGATAATTATTTTACAACGAGTGGCGTTGATGTTACTGACAATGAAAATGTTGTAACTAAACGGTTTGATATTCCAACAAATACATGGGTAACTACAACTCCAACAATTGGAACAGATGGTTTTGATGTTTTCCCAATGCCATTGGGATATAATTCTGAGTCAGTAGGTGGGGGCACTCAGCGAAGAGTTTATTATGATTTATCTTTGAACTATAACAGAAGCTTTGGAAAAAACAATATCGGTGCATTAGCATTGTTTAGCCGACAGGAAGCGGTAACCGGAACTGCGTGGCCAATGAAACGGGAGGATTGGGTTGCTCGTTTAACTTATAGCTACGACGAAAAATATTTAGCTGAAATAAATGGGGCATACAATGGTTCTGATCAATTTGGACCGGGACATAAGTTTGCTTTATTCCCATCCATTGCTTTGGGCTGGCGACTTTCAGAAGAAAAAATAATTAAAGATAATGTACCACAAATATCTAATCTGAAATTAAAATACTCAATAGGTTTAGTCGGAAATGATAATCTGAAAGGAATCCAATGGGGATATTTAACAACCTGGAGGACTTGGGATAAAGGGTTAGATGGTTCCGTATTTCAACAATTTGGTTACCCTAATTTTGGTTATTCTCCTTATTATTCGGATCCAACCAAAACTCCAATACCGGTTTATGTGGAAGGAACTCCCGGAAATCCTAACCTGCAATGGGAAATGGCTAAGAAACAAAATTTTGGAGTAGAGCTTGGTTTGTTTGATGGATTGATTACAGGAACAGCTGATTTTTTTAACGAACATCGCTGGAATGTATTAATGGTAGGATCCACAATTACAGCATATCCTGCCTATATTGGTGCTGTGGCACCTCCATCGAACCTTGGAATTATTGATTCTCATGGTATGGAATTGGATTTTAAAGTTCAAAAGAAATTTGGTAAAGTAAACCTTTGGGCAACGTATAACTGGACTGAAGCAATTAATAAAATTGTAAATAAAGCTGATCCAGAACTGGCTCCCGCTTACCAAAAGCAAGCCGGCTATCCTATCAATCAGAATAACACAATTTTAACAGGCGGAATTATTACAAGTTGGGATCAAATGTATACCGTTGCAGGATATGACGGTTCAATAGGAAATAATAAAAATGGTATTCCCGGCGATATTTATCTGGTTGATTTTAACTCGAATGGAGTAATTGATAAATATGATTCAGCCCCTAATGGTTATTCTACTTATCCTCAAAATACTTACGGTTTTTCGTTAGGTGGAGATTATAAAGGCTTTTCAATGATGGTTCAATTTTTTGGAGTGTATAACGCTACTTTAATGGAAGGGATGACCTATGAGTTTATTAATAACTCGCCAACAATTACACCCCTGACTTTGGGAAGAACTTATCAGCCTGAATATCAGAATGCGAACCCTGATTATCCATCATTGTCAATTAAAAGAACTTCATTAAAAGGAAATAATGTGTTGGGTTATGGATCCAGTATGAATTTTGACGCTTCTTATTTACGTTTAAAAACAGCAGAAATTAGCTATACAGTTCCAAAAACATTTTCAAAAAAGTTTTTAATTGATAATATGCGGTTTTATGTAAATGGTAACAACTTGCTCTTTTGGAGTAAACTATCTGTTGATATTGAAGGTGCAAATCCCAGTTCCACAGTTTATCCAAATTCAAAAAACATTAACCTGGGTTTAAGTCTTACTTTTTAAATCTTTTTAAAATGAAAAAAAATAAATATAATATTATTGTCGTTTTTGCTACGATCATGTTTTCGGCATGTACCGATTATTTAACACCACCGCTTGAGTCGGCAAAATCGGAAGCCGATATTTTCGGAAATTACAGTTCATTCCAGGCATATACCGACCAACTTTATGTTAGTGTAGCCGACCCTATGGATATTGCAGTATCGGATGCATGCTGGGGTGGTGAAGCTATCGGAGCATTAGTATCAACAACTGGTGGTAGGGCAATACTTGGCGATTATGCAGCATGGATGGCCAGAGGTTATTTTGGTGCTCTCGAAGATCCTACAAAAAATGTAGCTAAAGGAATTTGGTATTATTACTGGCCGGGAATTAGAAAAACAAATATTGGAATAAAAAATTTGAATTATTTAATGACTTCGTCGGCTACCGATGAACAGAAAGCATTGATTAAAGGTCAGCTTTATTTTTTCAGAGCATTTTTTCATTTTGAACTTTTAGCTGCATGGGGTTCTATTCCATATATCAATACCGTTATGGGTGATGGAGAATTGGATATGCCACGTTTTTACGAATACAAAGGTAAAAAGAATTATCAGGCATGCACCGAGTATATTGTTCAGGATTTAGACTCAGCTATCAAATACTTACCACCTTATTGGACTAATGATGCTTCAGATAGAGGTCATGCAACTAAATTTGCAGCACTTGGCTATAAAGCAAGAGCTTTACTTTATGCCGGTTCACCATTAATGAATGAGGCGTCGGGCAACGGTTCAGTTTCAGATCCGGGTTACATGAAAAGAGCAGCAGATGCCGCCTGGGAATTAATTGGCTTAAGCAGAGTTGCTTATATGGCCGATGGTGCTACAAAAGCATGTGATTTGATGCCCTGGAGTCAATACGATCAAATGTTTGCAACCACAGATGGAACACATCCCTGGAAACAGGAAGTTATCTGGGGTAAATATAAGTATGTAAAAGGGAAATCCAGTTTTGCAAGTATAGGAAAAGTTCATGTACCCGATGCCTCTGTGTTTGGTGGTGCACAATTACAAACAGTAACACAAAACTATACAGATATTTTTGAAATGGCTGATGGAACCTTGTATAAACCGGAATACGATAGTGATAACAATAAACGATGGGATTTCAGAGATCCCCGATTCAGACGCAGTATCTATGTTGACCGTGATAATGCAGGATTAGATCCTACAAAAACGATATTAGCTTTACATTCGTCGGGAGGAGTTGTCGGTCAGACGAAATTAACAAGTCTGACTCCCTATATTATTCGTAAATTCTGGCCTAAAGGAGTAAACACTTATGATGCAGCTCTGACAGGAGCTACGTTATACAATAACTTTCAGTTTATGGCTCCATTGATGCGTTTGGCCGAAATTTATTTGATTTATGCCGAAGCAGTTAACGAGGGCTATGGCAGCCCAACAGCAAAGGCACCAGATGCTGATATTACTGCTGTAGATGCTGTTAATATTATCCGACAACGTGCTTATCAGGGTGCAACGTTCAATGGCAATCCTATATCATGCCCATTGACAACTGCTGCTGCTCCTGCCTATCAGGCTTTGGCTGCTACCGGAGGTCCGGGGGCGTTTACCCGCTTAGTATTAAATGAAAACGCTGTAGAAATGACTTTTGAAGGTCGATACTGGTACGATTTACGTAGATGGA
>CAIWIS010000482.1 GCA_903912795.1 uncultured Bacteroidales bacterium | reverse complement strand
TAAATAGATAATAATGCGTTTTTTGTTTTTTCGTGTGGGCACACAATTTGATTTCTCAATATCCCTAATTAGAAATTTTTTGTATCTTTGCATTTTATTATTGTGTGCGCACACAGTCTGTTTTTTGAATTTATTTATTCCATTTCCTTAGAAATTATACTGTAAAAAATATTTTATGAACTTACAATCCAAATCATCTCGTCGCGATTTTTTGCGACAACTTTCTGTTATTACTGCAACTGCAGCTTTATCAGGCTTATCGTTGGAAACCCTTTCGGCCAAAAATCCAAAACCTCGTAAAGTAGGAACAAACGAAAAAGTAAACTTAGCCTTTATTGGTGTAGGTTTTAGGGCCAATGAAATTATCAAAGATCTTTACAAAACAGGTCAATGTAATATCGTGGCTTTGTGCGATGTAGATATGGGTGCTGCTCATACACTCGAAATTATGAACAAATTTCCCGATGCTCCTCAATTTCATGACTACCGTAAAATGTTCAAAAAAATGGCCAATAAGATTGATGCCGTTGTAATTGGCACGCCCGATTTTAGTCATTTTCCTGCTACCATGCTCGCCATGTCGTTAGGCAAACACGTATATGTCGAAAAACCAATGGCACATTCATTCCGCGAAGTGGAACTAATGATGCAGGGTGCCAAAAAGTATGGTGTAGTTACCCAAATGGGAAATCAAGGGCATTCTGATGCGAATTATTTCCAGTTCAAAGCTTGGAAAGAAGCCGGCATTATCAAAGATGTAACTGCAGTTACGGCTCACATGAACAATGCTCGACGCTGGCACAAATTCGATTCGAAAATAACGAGTATGCCTGGTGCAGAACCTGTTCCTGCAACAATGGATTGGGATACTTGGTTGGGAACTGAGCAATTCAGAGATTACAACAAAGATTATGTAAACGGTCAATGGCGCTGTTGGTACGACTATGGTATGGGTGCTTTGGGCGATTGGGGAGCTCATATTGTGGATACAGCTCATGAGTTTTTGGAACTTGGCTTGCCAACCGAAATTAATATGCTTTATGCTAATGGGCATAATCCATTTTTCTTCCCATATTCATCTACAATTCAATTTAAATTTCCAGCTCGCAAAGATATGCCAGCTTGTGATATAACTTGGTACGACGGCATGGATAATCTTCCGCCTGTTCCGGCTGGTTATGGCAATGTGGTACTTGACCCCAATATTCCACCACCAAGCAACGGTCAAATTGTGCCTTCGAAGCTCAATCCTGGAAAAATCATTTATAGCAAAGAATTGACGTTTAATGGCGGTTCGCACGGTAGTACTTTGAGTATTATTCCGGAAGAAAAGGCCAAAGAAATGGAGTCGAAATTACCTGTAGTTTCAAAAAGTCCATCCAATCACTTCCTCAACTTTTTGCTAGCTTGCAAAGGTCAGGAGAAAACCCGATCGCCATTCGAAGTGGCTGGTCCATTGAGTCAGGTATTTTGCTTAGGAGTAATAGCGCAACAGTTGAATGCAAAACTCAAATTCGACCCTAAATTGAAGAAGTTTACTAACAACGATATGGCAAACAAATTGTTGGTAGGAACAGAACCTCGTAAAGAATGGATGTATTTTTATAAATTATAAACCCGTAAAGGGAGATAAGAACTGATACTTCAATACTATTTGATGTGTTATTTTTATCAATCAATTTGCAATTAATTAATAATTAAATATTTATAATGAAAAGACGTGAAATTATTTTGTTAGCATTGATGCTAACTTCTCTTGCTGGTTTCTCACAAGAAAAATGGGAAAATTTGTTTAATGGGAAAAACTTCAAAGGTTGGAAAGTATTGAATGGTAAAGCTGAGTATACAATCGAAGATGGTGCCATTGTGGGTCATTCAAAACTGAATACACCGAACACATTTTTATGTACCGAAAAAATATTTGGCGATTTTATTTTAGAACTTGAGTTCAAAGTTGACAATAGATTGAATTCTGGGATTCAGTTTCGTAGCAATAGTTTTAAAGAGTACAATAATGGTCGTGTACATGGATACCAAAGTGAAATAGATCCTGCTCCACGTGCATGGAGTGCCGGCATTTACGACGAAGGTCGACGTGGATGGCTATATTCATTGGACAATAATCCAAATGCAAAAAAGGCATTCAAAGCCAACGATTGGAATAAAGTTCGTATCGAAGCTATCGGGTCTGTTATTCGTACTTGGCTTAATGGCATTGCTTGTGCTAACTTACTCGACAATACCACTGCAACTGGTTTTATAGCTCTCCAAGTTCATCAAATTGGCACTCCTGAGCAAGTAGGTGCAACTGTTGCATGGAAAAATATTCGTATTTGTACAACTGATTTAGAAAAAAACAGAAAACCAAGCACCGATGCTCCTGAAATTAATCGTATCGATAATTCTGTTTCGGCAATTGAAGCCGCACAAGGCTGGAAACTACTTTGGGATGGAAAAACTACCGAAGGATGGCGTGGTGCTAAATTAACTACTTTCCCTACTGGTGGTTGGAAAATTGAAAATGGTTTATTGAAAGTTGTAAATTCAGACGGTGGTGAATCAACGAATGGTGGCGATATTGTAACGTTGAAAAAATACAAAAACTTCGAATTAAGTATCGATTTCAGAATTACTGAAGGTGCAAATAGTGGTATTAAATACTTTGTTGATACTGAATTAAATAAAGGTGCTGGTTCATCTATTGGTTGTGAATTTCAGATTTTAGACGATGCCAAACACCCCGATGCTAAATTAGGCGTAAAAGGCAATCGCACTATGGGTTCGCTCTACGACCTTATTCCTGCTCCCGAAACTAAATCAGTTCGTAAAAATGAATTTAATAACGCGCGTATTGTAGTGAATGGTAACAAAGTACAACACTACTTAAATAATAAACTTACAGTAGAATACGAACGTAATACACAAATGTTTAATGCGTTGGTAAACTACAGCAAATATGGCATTTGGCCAAATTTTGGAAATGCGGCCGAAGGAAATATTCTTTTACAAGATCATGGAAATGAAGTGTGGTTTAAAAACATAAAAATCAAAGAGTTGTAAGTTCTGTGCTTCTGTAATATAATAATCTCCTTAAACATAATACTGTTTAGGGAGATTTTTTTTGCTTTAAATGTTAATCGCAAACTATTGATAATTATTCTCTAATTAAAATCCTTTTCTCCACTCCTTTGGTTAGTGGCGAGTTCAAATCTTTTAAATAACCTACAAGTTTGGTGCGCAATTCTTCGGCTTTTTCTTTGTATTTAAATCGTTCGGGATTGGAGCCCAACAGATTGTTCATTTCCTGTGGATCGTTTTTTAAATCGTAAAGCACCTCTACATTTTTGCCTCCTGTTCGGTGCGTTGTCATTAATTTCCAATCTTCGGTGCGTATCATCAACGAGGGGACACTTTCATTTGTCCACACCCATTCCGAAATAGCGAAATCGTACTTCGGTGTTGCTTTTCCTTCCATTACTCCACGCATCGAATAGCCATCGGATGGGATGTTTTTTAAACCTGCATAGTCCAGTATTGTTGGAAAAATATTGAGAATTGAAACCGGCGTAGTAATTGTTTTTCCTTGGGGAATTTTTCCTGGGAAGCGCATTAAAAACGGTACGCGAATTGACTCTTCATAAAAGCAAAACTTGCCACGCATACCGTGTGCTCCAAGCATTTCGCCGTGATCTGATACAAAAATCACCAATGTATTTTGTGATAAATTCAGTACATCTAGTTTGTTTAGAATTTTCCCAACCCAATCGTCAATCTCTGTTACAAATGCGTAATAATTTGCCATCATATACTGCACTTTAGCCTTATCGTTGTAAGGTGCATTGTCAATATTTGGCTGGTATGGCGAATTGGGTCGCTTATCGGAAATTGATGAATACGGTATTAAATCTTTTGGCTCATACATCGAAGCATAAGGTTCAGAAGGAGTTATCGGAACGTGTGGACAGTGAAAAGAAGCTGTCAGAATAAAAGGTTTGTCTTTTAAACGCTCCAATGCTTGAATAGTATTTTGCCCCTGGATGGCAGTAATGGTGTAATTGGCTGCTAAATCGAGCACACCATGAACATCGGCCTGACTGCGTTTTTCTTTGGGATCAATATCTAACTTTTTTCCCGACTGCAGCATATCGTACTTCGAATCTGTTGGTTCGGGCTTGTAGGGTATATTACCACCGTAAAATGAAGTTTCGTAAAGTTCATCCTTTTTTAAGGGTCGTTTTTTGTTAGTTTTACCTAAAAAC
>CAIWIS010000481.1 GCA_903912795.1 uncultured Bacteroidales bacterium | reverse complement strand
TTCTATATCATCTGAATGTATAAGCTTAGAATAATGCATATTCATCATTTCATCGCTGCTATATCCAGTCATTTTAAGCAACATAGGATTGAAAAATGCCAAATGCATTTGTTGAATAACTACAATTCCTTCTTGAGCATTATCGAATAACTGTCGGTATTGTTCTTCGCTCTGACTCAACGCATCGCGGTATTTTTTTTCCTGAGTTATATCAATAATTAAAAACATAGTCCCAATCTTTCGTTTTTTACTATTGGTAATGCTGTTTTTTTCAATTCTAAAAGTTTTTTCAATTGATTCAATTTCTATAAAACTTACATCATCTGTTGTGTTTGTAATAAATTTATCGGAATAAATGATTTTTTTTATTTGCGTCAAATCTAATTGACCAGTTTGAATCATTTCAACCGCTTTTGGGTTGCTACTTGTAATTTCACCATTAATATCAACAACTAGAATGGCATCGGGTATACTGTCGAATAATGAGTTTAATATCAATGGTTTAATGTCGAGCAACCCTTTGTTAAAAGTACCTAACGTAATTAATACACCCATAACCAAAAAGCCGATAGGAGTAAGGTCAATATTGCCCTCGGGATGTATTCCAAAAATATATAAAAAGCTGAAAATATAAGGAATAATTGACCCAAATAGGATTAATGAAACACGTGAGCGATTGTCTCTTGACACACTTACTAAATTAGCAATAATCATTAATATACCAATTAAAACTAATGAGTATGAATAGATTATGTGTACCCAATAAAATACGCCAGATTGGAATTGATGATAATAATGATTGTTTGTTTCAATTATTTCACTGCTATTGTAAAACAAGTGGTGATAATTATTGCTAACTACCATTGTGAAAGTACAAATAGGTATTATTATAATCAATAGGATGTTTTTTAAATTTATCCAACTGTCCTTTCCTGTATATATGGATGCAAAAAATATCCAAAATACAGGGATTAAGCTTATGCCTATGTATTGAATAATAAGATAATTATAAAGTGTTTGATAGTTGTTTGTTCTTATTTCCAAACCATAAAACAATGACCAAACACTAACTGCAGTTAATAATAAACTCAATGATGTATTAGCTGTGTTTTTTTTGTTCGATAACGCAATCAACGCCAGAAAAAAAGTTACGAGCGCCGATCCAATAAATAAATAACTGTATATATAACTATTCATATTCCTAAAGATTTGTAATGAGCTACATGTAATATATTTTTAAAATTATGCTTTTTCAGTTTTCGAAAGCAATAAATCATCAATAACTTTAACTAAGGTTTCGGTTACAAACTCTACCATTGTGCGTAAATTTTCAGGGCAACCAGTTTTTTGATTAAAATTTTCAAGCGCCCTAATTTCATTATATAGTATATTTATTTCCAAATTGTCTAAACTTGGTTTTATTTTATGCGATAGTTTTTTAATTTGTTCAATATCATTGTTTTGAAATGCTTCGTTTAATTGACTAATAGTTGTTTTAGCAATGTTTATAAACATATTTATCATGGTTTCAACAAATTTTTTATCACCATTTGCTATAACATTCAATTGTTTTAAATTGTACAAACTTTCAGTTTCAATATTTGTTGGTAAGTTTGTGTAGTTGTTGTTGTCTTGTTTAGAACTGAATTCTTTGTTTATTTTGTTACCAATTCTGCAATATTTTTCGATTTTCGAATACAACTCTTCTTCTTTGTAGGGTTTAATTAAATAGTCATTCATCCCATTACTCATATATAAGTCAATGTCATGTTTAAAAGCATTTGCAGTTAGGGCAACTATAGGAGTGCTGATTTTTAAATTGTTACGTATAATTTTTGTGGCTTCCATTCCATCCATTACTGGCATCTGAATGTCCATAAGTATTATATCAAATTTTTCTTTTTGTAAAAGTTCTACGGCTATAGCTCCGTTTTCGGCTTCGTGTATAACGCATTTTGCTTGTTTTAAACTCTGTCGGGCAATAAACCTATTCATTTCATTATCTTCAACAACTAATACCTTTGTTCCCGAAATATCAAAATTACGTGTTACATTATCAATTCGTATCAAGTTATCTTCAATTCCAAATGGAAAATTTATTTCAAATGCTATTTTGGTGCCTTTTCCTTTTATACTTTCAAGTTCAACATTTCCACCCATAAGTTCAATTATTTCTTTCGAAATGCTCATACCTAAGCCTGTGCCTTCGTGGCTACGTGTTGAATGATCGTTTTCTTGTGTAAACTTATTGAAAATATTTTGTTGAAATTCATGACTCATTCCTATTCCTGAATCAATAATTTCGAACCGTATTTTTTGTATTTCATCGTCCGATTCTAATAGTATTACATTTAGTTTTACAAATCCTTCGTCGGTAAACTTAATTGAATTACCCAACAGGTTTATTAAAACTTGGCTTAGTCGGAGTGAATCTCCCTTTAATGCTCTGGCTATTAATGCACTACTTTCAACAGTAAACATTATTTTTTTACCACTTGCACGCGAGGTAAGAATACTTTTTACATTACTTAATACAGCAGATAAGCTAAAGTCTTTAATGTCGAGCGTGAATTCTCCTGCTTCAATTTTGGACATATCCAGCACATTGTTGATTATCGAAAGTAAATGATATGCTGATGCTTCGGAATGTTTTAAATATGTTTTTTGAGATTCAGATAATTGTTCTTTGCCAATTTCGCGAATCATACCAATTATTACATTGAGAGGAGTACGAATTTCGTGACTCATATTTGTCAAGAACGATTCTTTCGCTTTAGCTGACTTTTCGGCATTTTTCTTTGCAAACTCTAATGATTCAAGTAAGTTGCGTTGTTGGGTTATATCAGTGTCGCTTCCACGATAGCCTATTACATTTCCAACGTTGTCATACATTGGTTTGCAATTAGTTGACAGCCAAACTTCGCTACCATTAGCTTTTACTGCTTTTCGTTCATAATTATTGATAGTTCTATTTTGCGAAATAATTTCAAATGCATCTTTCATTACAATTTCTTTGGTTGAAGGTGCAAGTAAATCATAGAAATATTTTTTGTTTTTTAATTCTTCAGCTTTATAGCCTAAAACTTTTTCCACTATGGGGCTCATAAATGTATATAAACCAGTTAAATCAATTTCCCAAGCAAACGAATTTGATTGTGCCGACATTTCGTTCAGCCTTTCGTAGCTTTCCATCAATTTTTTCTCGTGTTTTACCCGTTCTGTCACATTTACACTTATGCCAAGTAGGCCAACTATTTCCTCGTTATCGTTACGCAAAGGTAGTTTTGATATCATGGCCCAAATGCCATTACCAATGTGTTTTTCTTCATCAATTATGGTTTTTCCTTCCAAAAGTACTTGTTCATCTTCCAACTGAGTATTTGTTCCTACCTCTTCGCCAAAAAGTTCTTTATCAGTTTTACCCAAAACATCTTCTTCCTTATCCCACCCAAATTGGTTTAACTCATACTTGTTAACAAGTGTTTTTCTAAAGTTTGTATCCTTGGTATAAATACAAACAGGAATATTATCAATAATAGTCCGAAGTAGCTTGCGTTCTGAAACAATTTCTTGTTTTAAATCTTCCGCTTTTTTTGCACCTGCATTTATTTCTTCAGGAGTTTTCATGGTGAATACGTTTTTTTGAAAAATTTCGATTAAAATTACTGATAAAAAATACATCCAATATAATTATAATTACTACAAACACTTAAAACTAAAATACATTATCTTCGATTTTAATGTAATACTTATTATTAGGTTTTTCGTGGCTTTTTGTAGCACTAATTTTTATATCTTATTCTGTTTATAATCAGATATTCATGCTCTAATATAGACATTATTTGAATTATTTGTATCGTTTTTCCAAATTATTGTTGCATATATTTATATTTCTTGAATTATCAATAAGATGTTGAATTTGAGGTTTATATATTCGATTTCGAAGACTCTTTTAATTTTAACATAGTTAATTAAATTTAATATATATGTAAGTAACGTAAATGTCGAGTTTTTAGGCTGTAATGAAACACAGTTAGCTTTAAAAATTTGTAATCGAATTATATATTTATCCAAGGTATTTATTTGAATATATTCGTTTGCGAAGATTTTAGTTCGTTGATTCCCATTCTTCATTTTTGCATAGCTACAAAAAAAAATAATACTACAAATTGTAGTATTATTTTCGACATAAAATGAATTTAATTAATTAGATGATATTATTCAATTATAAAAACATTTACATTTAGTGTTTTATTTGCAATTGTTTAATGTAATATTTTGAAAATCAATTCTTTCATAAGATCAACTTCATTTACAGCATTACTTTCAACTCCTTTTCCACGAGCATCGGTTTCGCGTATCCAGCTAATGATATTCATGGTTTTCCAGGCGCCATAATTTTTGGCTGCTTGTTCGTATTGCTTTACAAAATATGGATTTATTTTTAGTTCCGAAGCCACAGAGCCTTGACTTTTATCGGACAAATAATGATAAATCATAAGGTTCGAGAATAAATTAAATAGTTGGGGCAATACCATAACCATTGGATTATTCTTTTTATTATCAGCAAAATAGCGAATAATGCGATTGGCCTTTAGAGTTTTTTTCTCAATTAAAGCGGCTTGCAATTCAAACACGTTGAAATCTTTACTTATTCCAATATTTTTTTCGACATGTTCGGGTGTTATACGGTTTGAATTTGCTGGCATAGTTAGCAGTAGCTTATCCAGTTCGTTGGCAACTTTACTCAAATCAGTGCCTAAAAATTCTGTCAACATTCCAATTGTTTTTTCATCAATTGTTACGTTTTTACTTCGTGCGTAAGAGTTTATCCAAGCACTCATTTCGTAATCGCGTAATTTGTCCGACTCAAATACAACACCTATTTTCGAAATATCTTGCACCCATTTTTTACGTTTATCAGGTGTTCCATATTTGTAATCGAAAACTAAGATTGTAGATTTCAATGGATTGTTGATGTAGAATTGTAACGATTCCCAGTTTTTAATTAGCTGTGCTTCCTTAACAATAACCACTTGATAAGGCGACATCATAGGATAGCGTTTGGCTGCATTTACAATGTTTACCATATCAGTATCCTTGCCATAAACCACTGTCAGGTCAAATTCTCGTTGGTTTTCGTCTAGTACATTGGCTTGTATGAAGTCCGAAATTTTGTCGATATAATAGGCTTCTTCGCCCATAAGTAAATAAATTGGTTTGTAAGCGCTACGGCGTAAGTCGCTCATTACCTGGTCGTAAGATACTCCTTGTTTGGCCATTATTCAAACCTTAAATGCTTAATTGTTTTACTATTGTTCATAAGCGATGTAAGTGCTTTTACGCCAATACGAATATGTTCCTCAACAAAGTTTGCAGTAACTTTTTTATCGCTTTCGGAGGTTTTTATACCATCGGCCAAAAGTGGCATATCCGAAATTAACAGTAGAGCACCAATAGGAATGCTATTGTAAAATCCTACCGAAAGTAGAGTTGCTGTTTCCATATCAATGCCCATTGCCCTTGTTGCACGCAAATAATCTTTGAATTTTTCATCGTGCTCCCACACTCTTCTATTGGTTGTGTACACTGTGCCTGTCCAATAGTCTTTGCCAAAGTCGCGAATGTTCGACGATACAGCGCGCTGCAAACTAAAAGCTGGTAATGCGGGAATTTCAATAGGAAAATAGTCATTCGATGTTCCTTCGCCCCTGATAGCCGCACTTGGGAGTATGTAATCGCCAATTTTATTTTTATCGCGTAAACCACCACATTTTCCTAAAAAAAGAACAGCTTTAGGCTCTATTGCCGATAAAATATCCATAATTATGGCTGCATTGGGACTTCCCATACCAAAATTTATGATTGTAATGCCATTGGCCGAAGCATTTATCATATTGCCATCTCTACCAAGTACAGGTACATTGTTCCATTCGGCAAACAGTTCAACATAATTATTGAAATTTGTAAGTAATATGTATTCAGTAAATTCGTTGAGTGGTCTTTTCGTGTAGCGTGGTAACCAATTTTCTACGATGTCGCGCTTTGTCTTCATGTTTTTTTTGGGGATATAAAGAAAATAAATTATCTTAGCAATTAATTCTGATTAATGATAACCATTAGGCAAAAGTAATAAAAAATGTTGCAATTAAATCTTCCAAACTATAGTTTTCGTATAAAAATTCAAAATAACAAACAATTTATTTTTGACAATCAACGAAAAAAGTTTGTAACATTAACTCCAGAAGAATGGGTTCGACAGAATTTCATTCGTTTTTTGATAGAAGAAAAGAATTATCCCACGTCATTTATTGCTGTCGAAAAATTGATTGAAGTAAATGGTATGCGAAAACGATGCGATGCCATTGTGTATAATTCCAATTTTGAACCTATTATGATTATCGAATTTAAAGCGCCACAAGTTTCGCTTATACAGGAAACTTTTGATCAAGCCGCAATTTATAATTCCAAACTTAAAGTTAACTATTTGATAATTAGCAATGGATTGGATCATTATTCATGTATGGTTGATACTGAAAATTGTCGTTATAATTTTTTGCCAACAATACCTTCGTACAATTCCATTATTTAAGCTTTTCTTTTTCAATATGCATAATGTCTTTTGCTTCGAGTGGCGCATAAGGACCCTGCTTAATTTCAAAAATAACTGTTCCACTCTCAAGTACTTCAACTGTATGCCATTGTCCTGCAGGTATCGACATACCATGTTTTCCTATTTTCGGATCAAGTAATGTTTTTTGTATCAACACTTTCTTATCGTTATACAACAACACGTTTAAGCTTCCTCTAAAGAGCATATATGTTTCGTCGGTATGCAAATGCCTATGTATTGGCAATTCGGTTCTAGGTTCAAGTGCATTTAATAATCGTTGTACATTATCATTTAAAGATCGGTGTAAATTGTAGTTTTTTCGAAGTCGTTCGTTACTTTTTGCTTGCTCACTTAGCTTGTCAAGCAATTCATTATCAATTATTCTCATCAAATATATTTTTCAGTTTTCAATTTTCTCATCACAACTTGTCCCTACCAGTTCCAGCTAGTTCCGATGTATCGGAAATGTATCGGAAATGTATCGGGATTATCACCTTCTTATCCTTATTTGAATAGCATTTTTTACAGGTGTTTTGCTGAAAAAGATTAAATATCCACCTCCACCAGCGCCACTCACTTTCCAACCTAATGCCTCATTTTTATTCAAATTAATTTGCTCCATAATGTCCTCGTTAACCATGTTTGGAAACATTCGAATTTGGGCTTCAAAGCTTTCGGTAATTGCTTTTCCTGTTTTGACAGCGTCTTTTGATAGTATTGCATTCCAACATTTATTAGCTGCCTCGCTCAATAATTCGGCACCAATTTTATCAATAGATGTGTTTGCCAGTACATCGTACGATGCAGCACGGGGATAAAGTGGAACCATCCATATATGTTGTTCAATCCATGCAAGATACTCATTGTCAATACAACTTTCAATTTTTTCAGGCCAGTAATCATTGTTATAATGCAAATAATTCAATCCGGGCATAACTATACCAAGTGAATCCTGCGAACCACTTATATACTTTGTGCCAGGAGGATTTTCGAAGCAAAAAAGAGTTTTGGCAAGCTTTTCGCGATCGCCATCGGGAATGTCGGTTTGCCAAAGTTCAATGGCTTTTTTGCGACTACTTGTTGACATGCCACTACGATCGTTAAACTCATAATCAGGTTCAATACAAATAGTTATTACCGGACCAGCTGCAAGTTTATTTACATAAGGTTGGTCAATCCAACCTCCAGCTAAATCTATGCGGTAAGGTATTAAACATTCCTTTCGAAGCGAAGTGGTAGAGCGAGTTGGTAAATTTCCGTGCGGAATACGTTTACTAACTATGTATTCTATTTGGTGTTCTTTGCACAATGCCTCTTTTGCAGCGGTATGCCCATCGGCATTAACAAAGAAAATATCTGGTTTTAATTCGTTTAATTCATTCAAAAAATCAAGCAAACCGCCTCCACTATTAATCCATGCATCTTTTACTGTTTTTAATGATTTTACCATGTACAATCGTTCTGCATCCGAATTTATGGTTTTGCGCGCTTTTAATTCATTTATGGTTTTGTCCGATCCAATTCCAACATATAAATCGCCATAGGATGCTGCTTCTTCGAAAAATGCTACGTGCCCACTATGCAACATATCGTAACAACCACTTACAAAAACTTTTTTAGTCATATATTATTTAGAAAAAGGTGTAAAATTGAATGAGTAATAATTGTAATACAAAAATGAATTAATAATTATGTAAGTGAAAATATTTTCGTTTAAAAAATATGTAACTCACTCCTAGCCATATTGTTAAAGCTATTGCGGCTATTGGACTTATAATAGTTATTGTTGAAATTATTAATTGCAATATTCCATAAAACAAAGATACAAATAAATGTGGAATTTTCAACTCATTGGCCATAATTTGGTAGGCATGTTTACGGTGGGCTTCGAAAATGTTCTCTTTCAGCTTGATACGATGAATAATGGTTAAAACTGAATCAACACCATAAACACTTAGAAAAAATATATATGAAAAATGCCCAGTTTGGATTATTAGTTTTCCGAGTAGAAAAACCAACAAGAATGCAATTGTTACTGATCCAACATCGCCTGCAAAGCAGCGGGCTTTTTTACGAAAATTAAAATAATTAAAAACCATTACGGCTATTAACGAAAAGTAAATTAATTCATTGTCAATAAAATGATTAATTTTTAAGTTCACAAAAAGCAATGCTAATAATACCGAAATACTGTAAGCGCCTGTAATTCCGTTTATACCATCCATAAAATTATAGGCATTTATAATTCCAACCGAAAATATAAAACCGATAGCAATATAATACCAAGGCTGCGAAAATAAGCCCCATTCATAAAACATAAGCGCCATTGCGGTAAAATGAATAGGTAGTCGGAGTTTTGATGATAGAGGACTTATATCGTCGGCAAAACTAATTGCTGCAATTAGCGTAAGGCCTGCTACGAAAAAAGGATATTGAAAATCATTTAATAAAAAAAACAGGATTGCACCAAAGTAGAAAATTATTCCACCTCCACGTAAAGTAATTTTTTTATGTGAACTTCGTTCGTTTGGTTTATCAATAATACTAAAATGGTCGGCAATTTTAAAATAGAGCAACTGAATGGCAAAGAGTACAATAATAATGGAAATGTAAAATAGTAAACTCATCTAAATAATTGGTATATTGGTAAATAATGATTTGAATATTATGTGTTAGAATCCAAAGCTAAAACCAGCACTTAGCGTTAATTTATTGCCTTGAAAAAACAAGGGTGTAAAGTAATTAAGTGTTTGTGATGTTGTCATTCGTTTTTCGCCAAATGTAACAGCTTTTGTTGGTTCAAATGCTTCGATATTGCTTTTTTCTGCTTTAAAAAACACATAGCCATTGTTAATTATTTCGTAAGTGCCATGTAGCCCAATGGTTTCGTTTTTCCATATTACTTCACCCAGCGAAGGTTGACTTATTATATGTGTTACTTTGCCCACAATACCATTCGAAGTGCCTCTACGTACATAATCGTATTCATTTCCGTGAAGTGCATTCATATAGAGTAGTTTAAAGTCTAACCCTCGTAAAGGCTTGTATTGAAGCGATATGTAAGTTTCTTGAGCATTGTCGCCCAAATAATGTCCTAAATTGTAACTGTTAGATGTATATGATAAAACGGGTATCGAATGTTTGAAATTTAATATATTGGTTCGTGTAAATTCAATTTCTGCTGAAAGGTTTTTTATTGGAAAGTTAGCAATTTTAGCTCCTGCTTTAATCGAAATTGGATTGGCTTCTTTGTTCGAAGGTTTCAAACGTGCAAAATTAAATTCGTCAATAAATATCGAAGTATATAAGTGAGTATGTTTCAAATTACGCGAACTTATGTTCATAAACATCTGCGAGTTTTGATTTTCGGTGCCTAAACCTTTTGTTAATGTGTGGTCAATTGATTTGTAAAAAGCAATGGGTATTAAATAGGCTCCTTGAATTGTTTTTTCGGCATAAATAATGGAATTACCTACCGATATTTTCAAATTGCGTATGGGAGTAAATGTGAACATATTAGCAGCCATAAACTTATTTGCTGGCCTATACCAAATTCTTGTGTCATTTTCGAGGTAATAATAGGAGCTATCCACTTGATTGGAAACCAGCCAAGCATGAAAATAATTCATTTCGAACCATTTTGCTGGTTGCAAATGCAGCGTAATCATAGGGTAGGAGGGAGCTCTTCCGGACAGAATATTGGCGCCATGATAATTGTCGCCCCAAACTACATTATCCTTTACAAAACCGATTGAACCCCAATTGTTTGAAACTTTTATGCCACCTCGCGAATCGCTAAAATCGCCTCCATAGGTTGCTTCTTTATATTGATATCCGGGTTGATCGTTTAAATAATTGTATCCTGATAATTTTTCACCATTATTTGATAAATCGCGCAAACTACCAAAAACCGAAAAATGTTTGCCAATGGAAGCTTGAAAATCGGCACCTATCCAACGTTGAATAATAGTTCCTCCAGCATTATTCATGAAATTTAATCCTAAAGCAGGTGTAATGCGGGCTTTAAAAAGTGAATCGCGATAAAAAATTCCAGGAGCTAATAATGCAGCTTTACTTTTCTCGTTTTTCCAAAGATGCCAATTTGCCTTCGGTAATTCGTTGTTTTCAAGCGAAAAATCATTCAAATAAAATTCAATTTCGGCTTTCTGACGCTTATTTAATTTGTTTTGTTGTGCTTTGGCTTCGATGAGTTTAGTCCGAATAAAATTTCTGCTGTATGGTTTTACAGCCGAATTCAATTCTATCAATCCACTAGTTGACAGTTCATCCACAAAATCGTATACTTTGTAATACGATATATGTTGAGGAATATCCTGCCCAGAAGCAGTTAAAACATATAATAAAAACAGTAATATAATTTTTATTCGCATTTTTCTTAAACTTAACAAATGGAGTATTCCAACTTCCCATCTTAGCGGTACTTTTTCTAGGCACTACGGGCACTTCTAAAGAGAATATTTCTGATTATCAAGAAAAAATATTTTATATCCGTCAAAAAAGTTCCATTTTTGGTGCACAAAAGTAAGTAATTCATTTCAGATTTTTCAATTTCTTCGA
>CAIWIS010000480.1 GCA_903912795.1 uncultured Bacteroidales bacterium | reverse complement strand
TTTTTAGACCTATACCTGCTGCTGAATGAAGTTTGCCTGACTCGTAATTAGTAAGATACAGATCACTTTTATCAATATCTGTTAACTCGTCTAAATTCAAATTTCTACGATTTTCCTCAATGTCAATTGGTTTAAGAATCATTCCAGAATCAAAGAAAATATTGGTTCCTAAATAAAAGTTTTGTTTTAACAATTCGAAACGCACAAATTTGTATCGAAATTCAAAGTTTCCAAAACCAACTGCATCACCCACAATGCGGTTTCGCAAAATACCACGTAACGAGCTTTTTCCGCCTAAGCCTTGATTGGTAGCACCAGTAAGGAAACTTGTAATTAGTAAAGGTTGTGCATAAAATGGCACATGAACATTTCCTAAAGTTGTTTGATAATCAATTCGGTAGGCTAAGGAAATGTCTTTTGAAAGTGTAAAATACTGACGATGAATCAATGCAAATTTAGTGTGTGCGTATTCGTTCACAAATCCTGGAGCAGTTTGAATAACCGCTTCTGTCCAAATACCTTTCATGGGGCAGGCGCGTTGGTCACGCGAGTCATATTTTAAACCTAATTTCAAATAATTTATACTACCACCATCAGCTTCATTGGTACTAATCAAACCATTTTTAATGTAGCGCTGATACAAAGTTCCCCCAGCTACGGGGCTTAATCCTAATTTGTTGATATTGACGGTGTCAATTGCAAAATTATAAAAAGTGTAACCTGCTACCCAACCAAATTTGGACTCGCCAAAACTTCCTTGAAAATCGGCTTTCACGCGAAACATATTCCGTTCGTTTTTGTAAAAATGGCGTGACGATTTACTCAGATTGTCATCGTAAATTGTTTGATATCCATTAAAACCGTAAAAATCCATTAGTTGATCGGTCATATAAGTCATATCGACCGTAGTGCGTACCTTCGGAATTAACCGTTCCGAATCGTACATAATTCGGTTAATACCAGTACCTTTCGAAAAGCGCGACCATTCCAAATACAATGAATGATCGTATTTTGGGAAACGGCTCCCATCGCCATATTGATACAGATTAACTACAGCACCATACTGAAAACCTAAGTCAGAGTCGAACGATACTGCTGGTATGGCACCAAAACCTAAGCCTTTTTTAATTTTTTGTTGCGAATAACCAACTTGTGTAATTGAAATTACTAAAGCCAAGCATACAAATTTAAATGTTCGTTTCATCGTTATTTATATTTTTAAGTTTAACGATTCAAAGGTAGGTATTTTTGTGAATAAAAAAAGGCATACCTTAATAAAAAAGTATGCCTTGTATCAAATTGTATAAAATATAATTAGTTCATGCCTTTGCATGATCCACAAATTCCTGAGTATGAAAGCTCTACAGTGTGAATGTCAAATCCTTCGAGCATAGGCTTGGCAAAAAGTTCTTGTTTTAAATCGAATAAATCATACACTTTTCCACAATTTTTACATTTGAAATGTGCGTGGTTGGAAATATCTGCATCATAACGTGCATTTTTTTCGTCGATAGCTAATTGTAATACTGCTCCTTTTTCAACAAATAAATTTAATGTGTTGTAAATCGTTGTTTTCGAAAGAGTTGGCATAAAAGGGCTAAGATACGAGTAAATTTCATCGATAGTAGGATGCGTTTTGTAACTCATTAAATAATCCATAACAGCCGTACGTTGAACCGAAGGTTTAATGTCGAACTGCTTTAAATAATGATGAATTTGCATGTAATTGTTCATAATAAGTTGAATTAAATGATTTAGTTTTTAGTAGGATAATACAGATCTCGAATTACAAAGTTATAATCATTACAAAGATATATTAATTTCATGATTTCTTTGTGCTATATTTGATTTTTAATAACAAAACGCCAGAAAATTAACATAAATTAATGTTTTGGACTTGATTTGTATGAAAACAAATGAGTTATGCCATAAGACATAACTCATTTGTTTGTGAAAATTTACTGTTATTAATTACAGTACATTTATTTCTTTCAATACATCGTTTGTACCACGAACAGCAGCAGCACTCTTAGTAAACAAAGCCATTTCTTCTTCGTTTAATTTATAGTCTAGAATTTCTTCTAAACCATTTTTGCCAATTACGCAAGGAACACCAATACAAATGTCATTTTGACCATATTCGCCTTCGAGTGATACACAGCAAGGAATAATTTTTTTCTGATCGTGAATAATTGATTCAACTAAATACGAAGCAGCAGCTCCAGGAGCATACCAAGCCGAAGTTCCTAATAAACCGGTAAGGGTTGCACCACCTACCATAGTGTCGGCTACTACTTTAGCAAGTTCTTCTTTGCTCAAAATATCACTTACCGGGCGACCTTTGTATGATGCAAAGCGAGTTAATGGAATCATAGTAGTATCACCATGTCCACCAATAACCATACCTTCTATTTCGTTTGGATTAGCATTCAGCGCTTTGCTCAAATAACATTTGAAACGTGAGCTATCCAATGCTCCACCCATACCAATTATTTTGTTTTTTGGAAGTCCTGTAGCTTTCAATGCCAAGTAAGTCATTGTGTCCATTGGATTACTAACTACAACAATAATTGCATTTGGAGAGAATTTCAGGATATTTTCGGCTACACTTTTTACAATTCCTGCATTTACACCAATAAGTTCTTCACGTGTCATACCTGGCTTACGAGGAATTCCCGAAGTAATAACTACTACATCCGAATCGGCAGTTTGAGCATAATCGTTTGTACAACCTACAATAGTTGAATCGAATCCAAGCAAGGTGGCTGTTTGCATCATATCCAACGATTTACCTTCCGAAATGCCTTCTTTTACATCGAGCATTACAATTTGATCAGCTACTTCGTTGAATGCAAGTACATTTGCACAAGTTGCGCCTACATTTCCAGCGCCTACTACAGTTACTTTTGACATACTAATTTTATTTTTTTTGATTTATAATTTGTCGTTTTTAATTTGGATACAAAGATAAAAAACTTTCCTGAATAATTAAAGAAAAATTTCTTTAATTTTTAAATTAGATAAAATAATAAGTTATAATATGCCTTATGTTGTGAAATTAAATTACTTTTGTGTGTTGAGTCATGTTAAAATGGTTTCTAATGAAAATTAAACATTTACTACATAATGAAATTGATTATACGCGTTGGGATACATGTCTATCTAAGTCGTGTAATCAGTTATCGTATGCTTATTCATGGTATTTGGATATTGTTTCGCCTAATTGGGAAGCATTGGTAAGCGATAATTACGAATTTATAATGCCTCTGCCAATTAAAAAAAAATATGGTATTTCATACTTGGTTCAACCCATTCTGACCCAGCAATTGGGTATTTTTTCAGAACATATTATTGAGCAATCTATTGTTAATAAGTTTATTAAAAAAATTCCAAGTTTTAGTTACGAACTGCATTTAAATGAAGATAACTATAGCTCACAGAATGCTTCTTTACCAAATTTGGTTTTAAATTTAAATGAAAAATACGAAGTTATTTCTTCAAAATTTTCCAAAAACACTATTCGTAATATAGCAAAGGCTCAAAAGCTTCAGTTGAAAATTCAATCGGGCATACCGAATGATGAATTTATGAATTTTTATTACTCGGTAGAAAAAAAATATCGATCGGCTCAACAATCAATTGTGAAAGAATTGATTACAAAGGGAATATCGGAAAATGCAATGACTTTGTATGGCGTTTATTCTGCTAGCAATTCGCTTATAGCTTCGCTTTGTGTTTTACACTCAGCGCATCGAATTACCTATTTATTGCCAATTTCAAATGTTGAAGGTAAAGCTTCATCGGCTATGTTTTTACTGATTGATTCGATTATTAAGAGTGAATCTGGAAAGAGTGTTGAATTTGACTTCGAAGGATCAAGTATTGATGGTATTGCTCGGTTTTATATAGGTTTTGGGGCATTAAATAAACCATATAATATAATAAAACAATTTCGTCCGAATTTTCTAATAGGTAAATTGAATAAATTTAAATAACGCTATGGCACGTTTTGTAAAAAAGAAAAAGGAAGATATTGGTTTATCGCCTTATGCATTGGTTTTCAGAGGTCAAAAGAAGATTGATAAGGCTGGACTTAAAGCATTCGATTATGATGCTGAACTGTTTAAAGAGTTCGATGTTACTACACCAGATCAATTAAAAGCTCTAAAAAAAAGTGCCTCAACCAGTTGGTTGAACATTTATGGCTTGGATAATGTAAAGCTAATGGAGTCATTAGCAGATGTTTTTTCCATAGATAATCTGATTTTGTCGGATGTAATGAATCCAACATCGCGTCCCAAAGTGCAACTTTTCGAAAAATGTATTTATTTGAATATCCGCATGTTGCAACAGAAAAAAATGGTGCTTAGTATGGATACTTTAAGTCTTATTGTTACCGATAATACACTTATTTCATTTCAAGAGCAGCCGGGTAACTTTTTTGAACCTGTACGTGAACGTATACGCAAAAAAACAAATAAAATTCGTCGTACAGGTACCGATTATTTGGCTTTTGCATTACTCGATATTGTTATCGATAATTATATTTATATCATTGGTGAATTAGGCGAACAAATAGAAGATTTAGAGGAACAAATGTCCACCGAGCCTGGCAAGGATTTCTTAGAACGAATAAATTACTTTAAACGCGAACTTAACTTTATCCGAAAAATTATTAAACCTTCGAAGGAAATGATAATTGGTTTAGCAAAGCTCGAAACTGATTTTATTAAAGACGAAAACAGAGTGCATTTTAAGGAGTTGGTTGATAATATGAACGAAGCCAATGAGTTAGCTGATAGTTATCGCGAGATGGTGTATGACATGATGAACATTTATCATACCACTATGAGTACCAAACTGAATGAAATTATGCGTGTGCTCACTATAATAACAGTTATCTTTATTCCAATTACTTTTATAGCTGGTATTTATGGTACCAATTTCGATTTTATACCCGAACTGCATTGGAAATGGAGTTATTATGCCATGTTAGGTTTTATGGCATTGACGGTGGGTGGTATGATTTGGTATTTTAGACGGAAAAAGTGGTTTTAATTTTTTTGAATTTTACTCCCAATTTCGATAAAATTTCAAATTGAAT
>CAIWIS010000479.1 GCA_903912795.1 uncultured Bacteroidales bacterium | reverse complement strand
CGAGTCAAACCTCAACCCTCAGAATTCAGAACTCCATACTCAGAACTAAATTTTGGTGGTTGTGGTATCCATATCGTTGGTGGGTTGCCCTCTGCCAATGGCAGGCAGGTGCGGGCGGTGGTAGGCCTGCGGCGTTAATAGCTTCGCGTTGGTGGGCCCAGCATGCGGCAGGCAGGTTCGCTGTAATTGGTGCTTCGCACGTTTGTAGGCCCTGCCTACCGCAGGCAGGTTCGCCGTTATTTGTGCTTCACACGTTAGTAGGCTGCGCCGTTATCCCGTTTTATGACGAGATTTTCTGCCTGTCTGCCGACAGGCAGATTCACTACGAATTGCTGCTGCACCGTTAATTTACAACGCTCGAACCTACCTACGGCAGGCAGGGTGCTAATAACACCTCTAGGTTAATAACGCTCAAAGAGCTAATAACGCACAAAGTGCTAATAACTCCTTTAGGTCATCTCTTGCATTTTGGCTTCGAATATTGTATATTTGTGGCGAGAAAATAACCAAACAAAAAAATAGAAAATATGATACATACAGTAAGAATTGACGATAACACGCGTAATGGTAAGAAGCTAATAGCTGAAATTCAGCGTTATAAAAAAAAGTTGAGTTTGATAATCCTGCAAAAACAGGCATAATGCCTGATGGGTATGTAACAGGAGATGAATTTGAGATGAAGGTTAAGGAAAATATACAGACATATTGTAAACAGCATGGTATTTTATAGTAAATTCTCAATTGAAAATTTGTCCGAAATATTGATTGGCTTAATAAACTGACCAAAACATCCACTATCTGTTGAACATGCCGAGAAATATGTAACCGAAGCAAGTGTAATTATTATCCAACTAACATGCAAATAAAATTGATTTATTGTTCAGTATGTTGATAAATAATTGTATTTTTGCAGCAATAAACAAGAAAACAGCATGGAAAAGGCTTTACTAAAACGGTTGATAGCAGAAAAACAGCATGAAATATCTAAAATTGAATTAGTACAACGACCTTATGTACTTGAACCCACTGTGAATTATGTATTTATCGGATTGCGTAGGGCTGGGAAATCATATCTGATGTATCAACTCATACATGATGCCATCCGAAAAGGCGAAATGCAGCTGGAAGATGTGTTGTATATTAATTTTGAAGATGAGCGCATTGCTCCGATTAAGGCCTCCGAACTGGGGCTAATACTAGATGCTTATCAGGAAATGTATGATGGACAGCCCGTCGTTTTTTTGGACGAAATACAAAACGTACAGGGATGGGAAAAGTTTGCACGCCGGTTAGCAGATTCGCGCTACAAGGTATATGTAACAGGTAGTAATGCCCAAATGCTCAGCAAAGATATATATACAACGCTAGGCGGCAGGTTTATAGCTTTCGAAGTTTTTCCTTTTTCGTTCAGTGAATATCTAAGTTATCGAGGGGTGAGTTTGCATAAAAATTGGGAATTTACCGATATGCATATTCAGGTAAAAAAACACTTTGTGGAATATTTTTATTCGGGTGGTTTTGCCGAATCATTTTCGATACGCGATAAGCGTAGTTGGCTTAATGCCATCTATCAGAAAATATTACTGGGTGATATCATTACCCGTAACGACATTCGGAACGAGAATGCCATACGGGTTTTGGTGAAAAAACTATCCGAAAGTGTAATGCAACCCACTTCATTGTCGCGCCTTAAAAACATTGTAGACACTACCGGCACCACTATTGCCCGAAATACATTGGTAGATTACCTTCAATATCTGACCGATTCGTATTTAGTTTTCGGCGTGTCGAATTTTTCGGATAAACTAAGCGATAAAGAGACCTTTAAGAAACGTTATTTCTTTGATAATGGATTACTGAACAATTTTTTGTTCGACCCCGAAACCAAGTTGCTTGAAAACATTGTTGCCATTCATCTTAAAAAAAAATATGACGACGATTTGTTCTTTTACAACAAGAACGTTGAGGTTGACTTTTTTATGCCGAAACAGGGCATTGCCATTCAGGTAGCCTACGACTTATCGAACGACGCTACCCGACTACGTGAAGTAAAAGCATTACTGAAACTCTCAGAAGTATACGAACTAAAAACCTGCCTGCTAATTACATTTGATACCGAAATGCAACTAACTGAAAATGGTTTAAATATTGATGTACAACCAGTATGGAAATGGTTATTAAACGAATAAAAAATGAAATTACGTATACAAAATATCAGATTTCCATCGGGTTTAGAGGCATTAGAGTTGTTGCCCGAAGGTTTATTGCTAATTAATACCATTAATGCTTACAGCTACAATATTGCACGTAAAGATGCTTTGTTTGCCGAGGCGTTGCTTAAAAGTAATGTATTACTGCCCGATGGTGCAAGTATAGTGAAAGCTGTGCGGTGGCTTAGAGATGAAAAAATAGAACGAATTGCAGGTTGGGATTTGTTTGTTTGGGAGATGAAAAGACTTCAGACGACAGACGACAGACAACAGACGACGGATGTAAAGACGGAGCATGCCAAGTCTGTACTGTTTCTGGGAAGTACCGAGGCGGTGTTGGCCAAAATAAAGGCGCGTGCAGCTGTTGAGTATCCGAATGTAGAAGTGCACACCTACTCGCCACCATACAAACCGGAGTTTAGCGATGAAGATAACCAGGATATGTTCAAAACCATTGATGCTGTACAGCCGGATGTACTCTTTGTAGGAATGACAGCTCCAAAGCAGGAGAAATGGGCATGGAAATTAGTAAACAGTGGACAGTTAACAGTGGACAGTAAAAAAAATAAAGAAGGGAGTAGACTGAATACTGCAAACTGCAAACTAAATATGCATGTTTGCTGTATAGGAGCAGTGTTCGATTTTTATGCCGGCACGGTTAAGCGTGCTCCACAGTGGTGGCAAGAGCATAGTTTAGAGTGGCTGTACAGGCTTATAAAAGAGCCACGCCGCATGTGGCGGCGGTATTTGGTGGGTAATGTGAGGTTTGTATGGTATATGGTGGGGGAAAGGATTAGTGGTAAGTAATTAATAATTCGAAAAACTCTGGGGCGACATGACTGCCATACCTGAGTTAAGCTGTGGATATATTAATGTTGAACGAAACCGTGGCCAACAATTGAAAGAAGTTAGTCAACTTGATGGTTGGTTACGCGATGGTTCAAAAGACTATATAGGTACTATTTGTGAATGGAGCAATTTGTGAATAACATGCCTACTTAAAAAAGAGTTTTCTCCGATAAAGGAAAAAACTCTTTTTTGATTTTGAGTAAGTATATTTAAAGTTTAACAAAGAAATTAAATGCCTGTTTTTCGTCTTAATTCATCTATTTGTTTATTCCACAACAAAATAGTGTCTTCTTTTTCGTTTTTATAAACTGTATCGGTTACTACAAGTGTAAGTTCGTTTGTAATGGATTCTTTGGTTATTTTTATTTCAAAATAATCTTCTGTTCCTGCATTATCGGTCCATTGAAACCGAATAAAATTGTTTACTTTTAATTGAAGTAGCTTGGCAGTTTGTTCTGAATCATCCCAGATAAAAGTGTATTCGTCACCTTCAACTGTTACTCCATCGGCAAACCATTCTGATAGTCCAAGTGGTGTGCCTATGCTTTTCCATAAAATTGGTATGGAGGCATTGTTTAATGGGTATTCGATATGAAGAATTTCTTTTTTCATTTGTTTATAATTGATTTTTTTAGGTCAGACCTGTCTACCGCAGGCAGGCTCGCACATAAGCTTCATTTTCCCGATACATCGGGACAAGTAGTGTGTCAAAGTTATTTTGTCGTGCTCGTTTCATTTAATTGTTAAATTCAATATGTGAGTTGAATTGGTTCGCAATTTACATAAAAATCAATAGACTATGAAATATTTTTTCAACAATTAACTATTTGTTTAAACTCGTTTTTTCGAAGCACAAAGGTAGTAATTGTTTTACGTTTTGTAAATAATAAATTTCGTCGCTTCCGTAAAGCAATACTTCAATCGAATTGTCGAAGCGGGTTTCGCTCTCAAGGAGTACTTGTCGGCAAGCACCACAAGGAGTTACAGGTTTTTTTAAAAATTCACCATGTGTGTAAGCAGCTATAGCTAAGGTTTTAACGGGTATTTGAGGAAATTGAGCATTGGCATAAAACATGGCTACCCTTTCGGCACATAAGCCCGAAGGGTATGCTGCGTTTTCTTGGTTATTACCTGCAAATATTTCGTTGTTTTCGAGCTGAATGGCTGCACCTACACTAAATCCCGAATAAGGAGCATAAGCTTTAAAAACCTGTTCTTTCGCTTTTTCAATGAGCATTTTATGCGAATCGGAAAGTTCGTTGTATGAATATATTGTTACTTTTGTTTCGAAGGTTTTATGTAACATAATGTATTTGTTTTTAAAATTAATAATTCAAATATAGGACAAATGTACTGAAAATTTGTTTTAACTTTGCAGTCAGTTTCTAATTATTCATGAAAAAGCACTTTTCAGAGTATTAAAACACAAATTAATGACTACTAAACAACGTTATTCGAATATTGTAAATTGGTTCAAAACCAATATGCCAATTGCCGAAACTGAGTTACATCATACAAATCCATACGAATTACTTGTGGCTGTCATTTTATCAGCTCAGTGTACTGATAAGCGAGTTAATTTAATAACTCCTGCCTTATTTGCCCAATATCCTACGCCCGAAGTGCTTGCGGCAAGTTCGTCCGATGTTGTATTTGAGTCAATTAAATCCATTTCGTTCCCCAATAATAAAGCAAAGCACTTGGTGGGAATGGCCCGTAAGTTATGTGATGATTTTGGGGCTGTAGTGCCCGACGATGTGGAGAAACTTCAAACACTTCCGGGTGTTGGGCGCAAAACGGCCAATGTTATAGCTTCGGTAATTTTTAATAAACCTACAATGGCTGTTGATACTCATGTGTTTAGAGTGTCGGAGCGTATCGGGTTTACCACAAACTCCAAAAATCCATTGCAAACGGAACTTGAATTGATCAAAAATATTCCACAGGATTTAATACCTATTGCGCATCATTGGTTAATATTACATGGTAGGTATGTATGTGTTGCTCGTAAGCCAAAATGTAATGAATGTGGCATTTCGACATG
>CAIWIS010000478.1 GCA_903912795.1 uncultured Bacteroidales bacterium | reverse complement strand
GTGCTAAATTTAAGCTGTTTATTTTATTTTTTTAACCGCGATCACTGTAACTTCTAACCCTCGCACCGGACGCTAATCGTGTCTTTACTCTTGCAATTGGCAGAGCCAACTCCCAGCCCAGCGTGAGATTACAGGCTACTGGCAGCGAAGGAACCTATTTTATTCGCTGCATTGTATTGTTTTCTACTAAGGATTTCATTTGAGTAATTGCAACTCTATTTAGTTCAATAAGTCTCTCGTTTTGAGATAATTTTTGACGAATTAGCAATGCATTAATACTTTCCATATTACTCAAAACTACCAATTGCTCTAATGTTGCAGAATCTCGTACATTACCAATTTTGTCAGGATTTGCATCTCTCTATTCTTTTGCTGTAATACCAAAAAGTGCAACATTCAATAAATCAGCCTCATTAGCATAAACAAAACTTGCCTGTTGTTGAGTAATTCTTTTCGGAATCAAATTCTCTTTAATTGCGTCGGTATGTATATGGTAATTCACCTTAGCGAGTGTTCGTTGTAAATTCCATTCCAATTTCAAGCGATTATTTTCATCTTCTTTTAAACGTTGAAACTCTCGAATAAGAAAGTATTTGAATTCGGCAGACAACCAACTACCAAATTCAAATGCAATATCTTTATGTGCAAAGATACCCCCACCATAACGTCCTGATTTCGAAAATATTCCTATTGCATTTGTCATTTCCACCCAGCGTTTAGGCGTTAAAAACAATCTGCCCTCTCCATTTCTAACCGTATGGAATCCCATACGGTTAAAGTTCGGATTGTTTACTTGCTCCCAAACAGCCAAAAAATCTACAGTATAATGAGTACTCATCCAGTTTGAAACAACAATTCGAGCTTCCAAATTGTCTTTATAGCCAGCCATATCAGTCAAAGAGATAAAATCCTCATTGTTTTGATGTGTAACTGTAATTTCGGTGTTTGAAACAATTATTTTTGAAGTTGATTTTGCCATATTATTTTTATTATACACTTGCATTATACTCTAACATGCCAGCCAGAGGCCGGCTTTTCGCAGGACGTAGCGAGACGCAACGCCCAGCCCGGCGCGTGATTACAGGCTACTGGCAGCGAGGCGGAGCCGACGCCCAGTCCAGCGCAAGTAGTTTTTTATTTTTGTTCTATTATTTTCCCTTTGTTGTTTATATAAAATTGTCTATGTTTTACTGTCGTTTTCATTGTAGATTCAATAATTTCAATTTTATCGTCTCTTTTATAAGTCGTTGAAAAGTCTTTTAATTGAATTGTCATATTTTTGTCTATACTTACAAATGAAATCTCATTGAATGTTTCTTCCTCTCCACAGTAGCCGTCATACAATTCCAATTCAGATATTTTTTTTCCTTTCTTGTCAGTCGTTACTATAATTGGAAGTATTATGTCACTAGTTAACAGATAAATTATAGCTGTATATTTGTCATTGTCTGCTAATTTCCCATAAATAGAACAATCGGCTTTACCAAATTTTGATATTTCGATATTTGTAAATCCGAACAATAAACCTTCAAGTGCAGTTTCACAATTTGAATTGAAAGGAAGTGTCACGAGTGGAATTTTCTCAGAATACTCGGAAAACGAATATTCCAATTTTTGTTTTTTCTCGTTCAATGAAACGTTGTCTTTTTGAGTTGTCTTTCCACAACTGGACAAAAGTGTCAAAAGTAAAATTATTATAAAGATTTCTTTCATATTTTCCTACAATTCAGGGCAATCTAAGTTTAGAGGAATTAAAACTCTAATTGCAACTTTTTTACCATTTAATTTTCCGGGTATTAATTGTGGCATTTTGTCAAACAGTTTTTCAACTTTATGTTGAATTTCTAATAGTTCTTGTCCGCTATAAATAAGTCCTTTTTTCTTGTGATAAACTGATTTTACTAAAACTTTTCTATTACTAATAGTACAGTCAGCTTCAACTACAAAACCAATATAAACTTTGAAAGCACAACAATCTTTTAGTGAAAATGTACTGGTGTTCTTTAAAAAAAAATTAATGATTTCTTCACCGTTGTGTATTGTTGGATATGTATCTGCAACTTGATATACTTTTCTCTTTGACATGTCAATAAATTTCATATTAAAGATTGAATCAATCTTCAAGTTGTCATTTTGTCCAACAATAATTGTCGGAAAAATAAGAATAAAAAGCAGTATTTTTTTTGGATTCATATCTCTGTTTTTTATTTTATAAAATGCCCCATAACGGATAGCTAGGGCGCAAGAAACCAATGTATTTCATTGGTTTACTATGGCTTAGCTGATGTTAGAGGCAACTAATTTTCATTTCGCTTATACCTCAGTATCAATAGTGTTGTGGCTAGTTAAATTTCTGAATGTCTCTGGGTTTTAAATATATTGATCCGTTTACCCAAAATATTGGTAGAAATATTGTAAATGATAAATTTTCATTGGGGGTGTCCCACTTATTTAAGGAAATAATTACATTCTTCAACTCGCCGGCTTTCTTCTTATCGTTAGTGATAGATTTGAAGCTATTTGAATTTAATACTCCATTATCAATTTGAAACTCAAGCAAGGCGTAAAAGAAATCCTTTGTGTTAATCTTATCACTTATTAGATGCTCCAATTCTACAAGAAATCCATTTTCAATATATTCATTATTATAAGACGGCAAATAAAAACCTGGTTTATTACAAGCAATTAAATAGTCCAATAGATTAATATTCTCAAAATAAGGAAAACCTGAAGGAGTAATCAGCGAAGCATCTTCATATGAAAGATTATGTGGCGTTTCTTGACCTCTAATAAAATTTCCGTTTTCAAAAACTTCTGTAGAAGTACCATAACCCAAATCTATTGTCCAGCGACCTACCATAATTCCATCCCTCAATTCACCTTTTATTTGATACTGTTCACACGAATTGAAATCTTTGTTAGAGTATCCCTTATACTTTCCATTACCATCAAGAAAGACCGGCTTACCATTTTTTTGGTAATACTCAATGAATCTTTTCTGAGCATTACTGTAGTCAATCTTCTTTTCTATTTTTCCATTATTGTAATAAGATGTCCATATACTATCCCTTACATTATTATGATAAACGCCCACTTCTTTAATCGTTCCAGTTTTTGAATAGGTTATTACAGGTCCATCATATAAGTTGTTTAGATATTTTGCTTTAAATGCAATTAGCCCTTTGGGGTAATAGTAATCAATCACATTCCCTTTAAAGGCTAATCTTTCATCATCGAAAATACCGACTCTTTTATATTTTGCATTTACTTTTACTGTCAGACTTCCATTGCAACTTAAATAAAAACTAATTGTATCACCTTTTTGTTCAAAGAATATAGGGTTTTGTGAAAAGATAGTACTAGTAACAAATAAAAGGACTACGACCAAAATATATTTGTTCATTCTTTGATTAATTAAATATTGGTTATGAGTTCTTGAATTTCAGTCTTTGTAAGATATTCTCTATTTAAATTTTTTGATAGCTTATTTTTTCTTAAGTCAAGAAATTCAAGACTAACAGCATTTTTAATTGAAATGGGTATTTGTTTAATTCTGTTGTTTGTTAAAATTAGATTTTTAAGTTTGGGCATTTTAAATAAATCATCAGG
>CAIWIS010000477.1 GCA_903912795.1 uncultured Bacteroidales bacterium | reverse complement strand
TCCTGCACCATGTGTATCAGCGCATAAGGCGAACCTTGTAGCGGTGGAGCTATGAGTATTATTTTGGCAATATCGGCATGGTCGGTAGGTTGGAGTTCGTTTACAAAGTTCATAAACACCAATCCGCCCATACTGTGGGTTAGGAAATAAAACTCATTGGTTTCGCCTGTGGGGAGCAGGTTGTTTATTTTGGTACGCAGGGAGTAGAAAAAGCTTTTCAGGCGACGGCCATTTTCAATGTTGGACAATCGCCAATCGTACCCAAAGAGGTAGAGTTGCGCCTTGAGTTTAGCCGAAAGACCTTCGAGTGCCGTTTTATAAGGCAGGTTGGCTATGTGGTTACGCTCTACGAGTTGACTGATATTACTGTCGTACTGTGGGTCCAGTTGCAGGGCTTCCTCCATATACAATCCGGTAAGTTTGGTGGCGGCTGCCGATGGTAAATTGTCGTAGGCATTCCACACCGTACCAAAGTCGAATGTATTGGCATTGACCAGTGCTGTAGCTTCTATGCCGGGGATAAATATGATTGATTTCATGAATTTTTCGGACAACTGTCGACAGACAACTGACGACGGAATTGGTGATTTGAATTGTTTTTAAACTCATGCTCACGATTTACCAAAGTCGTGAGCACGAGTTCATCAAGTCGTGAGCACGATTTACCTAAGTCGTGAGCACGAGTTTGATTGATTGTTATTTATTCAGCAGACTTCTTATATTCCGCACTATCGAGCACGTTCTGCACCAATTTTCCAGGTCTGAAATTAAGATTATTCCCTTTAATTAGTGATGCAGTAAATTCTTCTGCTTTCTCAACACCTTCGCTACTTAGTGTAATACTAAAACTACCAAAATCCCCTAGTCTAACAATTTTTCCTTCTGCTAGTCTTTCGGGTATTAAATCGATAAATGCTTCGAGAGCTGCAAACACTTCGGGACTTCCCAATAATGTTCTTTTACTAATTTCGGTTGCTAACTGACGAACTGTTTCTTCGCCCGAACTTTTAGCGATTGCGTAAAATTTACGTGGAGCTGTTACATCCTTTGGGTTGACACGCTGTGTCAACGAATAATTGATTGCCATAATTTAAATGGTTTTTTAAAAATTAATAAATTTGTAAGTTTTTGGTTTTAAATAAACAGATTCATTTTTCAGCGTTAATCAAATCTGCCCCTGATAACTCAGTTACTTCGGGGCAGATTTTTAAGCCAAGGTTAAAAAGAAAATTAAACCGCCTTTACATCACCATGATAAACAGGCGGTTTAATGGTTTTGTCGTATTATTCTATGGTAAACTCACCTATAAGGTTTGTTGTACCATAGCTTATAGTGAGGGTATAATCCCCACTAGTCCATGCACTGATATCGATAAACGCAGCGCTCTGCGAGTCGGTATCAATCACTTCCTGATAAACTACCTGATTAGAGGCATCGTACACCATAATAGTGGCATCGCCAACAGCTTCTTCGAAATACACTGCCAACTCGGAGTTATCTTCCGTAGCGGTGACAGGGTACATCATTGTCATGCTGTTAGGTCTCCAAGGATCTGGTGGTGTCGGATCATCTTTTCTAACTATTATTTCTGATGAAAAAACATTAGTTGCAGAGATAATTGAAAATGCAATAAATAGAGATCGCTTTAAAAAATTTGAAATTTTCATAACTGAATAAATGCCTAACTCGAGTTTATGAAATCT
>CAIWIS010000476.1 GCA_903912795.1 uncultured Bacteroidales bacterium | reverse complement strand
AGGGTTTGTAGCACAGAGATTTGCCATTGCACTCTCATTAGCTCTTACCTTTTCGCTACCTGTAAATCGTAATCCAAAGCCATAATGCTTTGCTAATTCAATACGAGTATCTATGCTGACAGGATTTCCACAATGCATCTGCCCCAGTTTAGGCAAAGTATGTCCCGGTTTAAATACGGGTAAGGTCTGTAGTTGCAGCCACTCAGTGCTGTTTACCAATTGCGCAGACAACGAAAATGTTATTGCGCTAAGTACAATGCATAGTACCGTCCTTTTCAATTTTTCAGTCTTCATATATTTATTTGTGTTTTAAAATGGAATTTCTATTTCTGAGTTTTCAATTTCTCAATCAGCCAGTCGTCTGCCAGCTTTTGCTGCTCGGGATAAGTCCAGTGGCCTGTTTCCTCGAAAACGTACAAACTTTTGGGAGCCTGAATGACATTATAAGCAGCATACATCGAAGTGGGCGGACAAACATCATCATTGTATCCCCACGAGTAGAAGCCGGGTACTTTTAAATTACGGGCAAAATTCACCACATCGTAGTATTTGGTCGTCTCAATTTTATCTTTTTTGTTATTGAAATCTTTATAGACTGGTCCGAAAAAGTGAGGCCATCCACCTGCCCTGCCATGTAATTCGCCTGTCAAATCGCATAGAGCCGGATAAAATGCTGCTATGTATTTTACGCGTGAATCAAGCGCTGCCGTTACAATCGTCAGCGCTCCACCCTGGCTGCCTCCGGTAACTGCAAGATTTACACCATCAAATTCGGGCAATGAGTAAAGAAAATCGATAGCACGTATACATCCCATATACACCCGCTTATAGTAATATTCATTTTTATCATCGAGATTATAAAAACGATAATCCCTGAGCGCTGTACGCATCAAATCATTATAGACCCCTGGATCAAGGGTAAGAGAAATGCCATGAATGCCAATCTGAAATGTTATTACTCCCTTTTCAGCCAATTCAATATCACCGGTATGTTGATATACTCCGGCTCCCGGCACTTTGAGAATGGCGGGGTACTTACCCTGTTTTTTAGGAACACAGAGAATTCCGTATAAGCGCCTGCCAATTTGATAATTTTGGATATTAGCCTGATAGACATTCACCTTTGCTGTACAGCGTTCGGGTAAGAGCGTCAGTCTTACATCCATCGGAATCTTGGCATTAGCGGCTTTTGCCTTTTCCCAAAATGGATTAAAATCTTCCGGTAATTCTGCTACTGGTTTTATCTGATCGGGTGAATAGGCTGCTGTTGCCAAATTTGAATAACGTACACCTTCCACTATTGCAGTGACCTTGCAGCGCAGAAAACCGGGCTCTTTCATGGTTCCTCCGGCAATGGTCAGTTCACCCTCCTTCAAAACAGCCGAGTCACGCTGGGTCGGGGCCATCTGTTCGGCACCTACTTCATAGATGACCTTCACATTTTGAACTGCTACCCTGTTTTTGAGTATGCTTATTTTAAATTGTGCAGGCTCACCGGACTTATACAGCCAGTTGGTGTGATTGGGTGCAACAACTACTTTTACTAATTTTTCGGGCTGCTGTGCCAATATAACAGAAATGTTTAACAGTGTAAGAACGAAAACAAGCGTATTTATTATTTTTAAATTCATGATTTGATATTTAACAATTAACAATTAAAGAGAAATTGATTCGACACATTCAGATTACGTACAACCTTCAGCGTGAAGTTAGCCTTCATTCAGCACACTTTCGAAAAAATATTTAATATCTTTGGGTGTCCAACCATTTCAAGCTATCGCTAGGGCTCATTTTTATCAAAACCTCTCATTATGTGTTAAATTCTCGAATGGCATCAATCATTGCCACAATATTCATAACTGGTACATCCGCTTGAATATTATGTACAGTATTAAATACAAATCCGCCATCTTTTCCAAAAATTTCGCATAATCTGAGCACTTCTTCTCTTACTTTTTCGGGGCTTTTTGAAGGAAGTGTTATTTGAGTATCTACACCACCACCCCAAAAAGTAAGATGCTGGCCATAAGTTTCTTTCAGATGTTTTGGATCCATTCCTGAGGCATTAATTTGAACCGGATTTATAATGTCAAACCCTGCATCTATAAATCGACCCATAAAACTTTCGACCGCACCACAGGAATGCTTAAACGTTTTCCAACTTGTATTTGCGTGTATCCAATCGTTTATTCTCCTATAATAGGGCATCCATAAATCATCGAATTGCTCAGGAGCACAGAAAGTAGAGTTTTGAGTGCCAAAATCAGTTCCGCAAAGAAAAACTACATCAATATTATTCCCCACTGAAGCAAATATTTTGGTCAAATTCTCAATAGCCAATTCACTTTGACGATCAAAAATCTCGTGTACATATTCATTACGCATAATGGTGCTCATATACCACTCGGAAATGCTCCGAATACCCTTTGGATGCTTGAGTTGCATTCCCGGCACCAGCGCAATATCGCCGAGGCCAGTACCACCAAATGAAGCCATAACTCCTTTACCGGTAGCTTGGGCTTTCATCGTTTCAGTTTTCCAGTATGCAAGACTTTTCTCTGTTATGGGCGAAAATTCTTCCAGATTATCTTGTACATTCAAATTACTATCATCAATAATGTCTTGTCGTTCGATGGCATCAAAAAAATAACTGCTTATGGGCATTTTGGCTGATGGAGCAATACTTTCATCACCATTGGGAAAAGAAAGTAAATCTCCATTAGCATCTTTTTTTGTACTGAATTTTTCGGGCACTAATAATTCTTGTCCCCAAAAAGTTTTGAAAAGCTTTAAAGGAGGATTGTTATTGTAGCCCAATAGATTATCTTCCCCCCAAATTCCCATTACATCAATGCCAATTGCATCCATCAAATCGGGTTCCACCAAACCCAACATTTGGTAAGGTTCAATGACACGTACTGGTCGTCTTTCTAATCCATAAAAGTTTCGAAGATTTTCAAGTGCCTTCACATGAATCCCTGTAACAGCATTAGATCCCATATCAAACACAATTCTTCCCGGTTGTCTATGGTTTAATGTTTGTTGTAATAATTCTTTAGATGTCATATTATATATTAACAAATTGATTTTCTTTGCTGAAGTAAAGTATCATCAAGTAGTATATTTCACTAACCAACCAATTCTTTGAATGGATTATTGATGTTTTGTTCAGGGGCAAAAATCATAGTTTCGCCGGGACCATCGGGTGGCGAGGATTCTAATGCCAAAGAGATTTCGTTATCGAGCGGAATCCATTCGATGCGAGGTGCTGTATATTTTTTCTTTTCCATGGTATTCATTTAATTTGCCCCCAGCCCCTAAATTGATCTGCCCCAAACCCCTAAAGGGGCTTTAAGACCATTCGGCACTAATCTAGTTCCCCTTTAGGGGTTGGGGGCGGTATTTGTTATTTTACAATTACTCTTGTTGATTGATTACCTACTTTCACCACGTAAATACCAGTTTGCAGTTTGCAGTGTACAGTTTGCAGTGTAGAAGTAGTTTGTCCGAATTCTATTTGTTGCCCTACCGCATTATAAATACTAAAATTTGATTTTTCAGGAGCAATAATTGCAATCTGATTGTCGGCATTTACATACACCTGAGCGTTTAGTTTTGCTGTGTTATCAATTCCTGTTGAAACACCTGGCGCACGGAAAATGAGGCTAAAGCGACTATCATTATTCACGGTAGCTGATGTAGTACTGAAACTGTATTCTGTTTCGGGAGTAAGTTCGGTTTGTTTGTTGTCTGCTTTGTCCAATAAATAGATACGAGTACCTTCGGGCAGATTGCTTAATTCAGTAGCTTTGATATTTAGTGTGGCAGCAGCATTCAAGCTAAAACCTAATGGCAGTTCCATATTGTCCGTAATTTGGTTCAGTCCTTTAATTACCAATCGTTCGTCGCCAGATTTGCTGTACAAGTCAGGTACTGTTGCACTGTTGTTGAACATTTTAGGTGAATCGTACTCGTTAAACTCATTTGTTGCATTGCTATCGAAATAAATAAGCGTTTCGTCACTTTCAGTTCCGTTTTGCATTTGTAGACGAAGGCGTGTAAGGTCGCCGACTTTAGGGGCTTTCATTAAGTTGCCATTATCCAGACGATGTTCGCGCATGGCATTGGTAAAATTCATTGAAGTAGAATTTGTACCACTGTTTACACGTACCCAGAATGCCTGTGTGGGCGGTATGTAGCGGGTAATAATCGTATTGGCAGTTCCATTGCTCGACACATATTGATTTGTTTGTCCATTGTATGTTACAAAAGTGTAAGTGCTGGTTGAATTACTATTTTTGGTACGGTAATAATACGTTTTGCTCAAATTCGGATTGGCAGCATACACTTCAGCCCAATCTAAATACGAAGGATATGGATTGCCTACTAAGTTAAAACCTTTTCCTTTTGCATCGTCGCGGGTAAGATTGAAGCTGGTAGT
>CAIWIS010000475.1 GCA_903912795.1 uncultured Bacteroidales bacterium | reverse complement strand
TTGTCGGCTGATAATTATTTGCAAAAAAGTTATACCTTTGACAATGAAACGGTTTTTGATGCTGAAAAGCTGGCTACAATATTAGTTGCGAACACTTCCATTTTACGAGCAAAAGGAACGATTAAAACAATGGAGGGGTGGAAATTGCTAAACTACACCTTAACTGACTGTTTATTTGAAAGTTGCTTTGATTGTTCAAAAAGCGAATTTGTAATTATTATTATTATTGAAAAATCCGACATCAATAAAATTGAAATTTTCGATAGCGAGTTAAAGAAATTATTTCAAGAATGAAAAAACACAACATACATCTCCAACCTTTAGGCAAAACGCTGACTGTAAACGATGAAACGCCGCTTATTGATGTGTTACACGAATACGGCATTGAGTTTCCGTGTGGTGGAAAAGGTACGTGTGGAAAATGTAAAGTAAAGTTAGTAGCTGGCGAAATTGAAACAACCGACATTCACAGGCAAAAATTAGCACTGCTCGGACTTGGTGCCGAATGGCGATTAGCTTGTTACAGCACTTGTACGAGCGATATTACCCTCGAAATTGACCAATACAATCACTTGATTTTGGCCGACGAAAGCGAATTTGAATATACTGCGCAAACGGGCTTTGGCGTAGCTGTAGATTTAGGAACCACAACGCTTGTGGCACAATTAATCGACCTATCAACTGCAAAAGTACTGGCTGTAGAAACGCTGCTCAATCCGCAGGTGAAATTTGGTGCCGACCTTATTTCGCGTATTCAGGCTTGTATCGATGGCAATGAGCACGAATTGAAGCGACTGATTCAGTTCAATATCGGAACAATGATTGAACTTTTATTAGTTAAACATAAAGTAGTGTTGCAAAAAATCGCTATTGTGGGCAACACCGCTATGCATCACATTTTCAGTGGGTTTGATGTTTCACCGCTAGCGCAATATCCGTTCGATACACTCCATTTACACGTTACAACTTTCACAACTACTGAACTCGGTTGGAATTTTGAAGTAGTGGGTGATATAACTTTTTTTCCTTCCATTGGCAGTTTTGTGGGTAGCGATATTTTGGCCGGAATTGCTGCTACAGGCATGCACAAAAACGATACCTATTGTGCTTTAATTGACTTAGGCACGAATGGAGAAATAGTGGTGGGCAACAAAAATCAGTTAATTTGTGCCTCCACTGCTGCCGGACCAGCATTCGAAGGAACGAATATTTCGATGGGAATGCGGGCGACAACAGGAGCTGTTTCGTCGTTTAAACTTGTTGACAACAAACTAATTGCAAATGTGATTGGCAATGTTACGGCCAAAGGAATTTGTGGCAGTGCTTTGGTGGATGCCATTGCCCTATTGCGAAAACAGGATTTGTTAGGCATTTTTGGCGAGATAAATTCCGGTGAATCAACCATCGAATTAATAAAAGGCATTTCGCTTACGCAAAAAGACATCAACGAATTTCAGTTGGCAAAAGCCGCCATTGCCGCAGGGCTGGAAATACTTTGTCAAAGTTTGAATATACAACTCGCTGACATTCAAAACATTTATATTGCTGGCGGTTTTGGTAATTATATCAATAGTTCGCATTTAGTTGAAACCGGAATGATAGAATTACCCGAAACGAAAATTCATAAAATGGGAAATACCGCATTGATAGGAGCAAAAATGTTTTTGTTTCAGGATGCAAATACAATTGACGAAATTCGCTCAAAAACCAAACACATAAACCTCGAAAGTCACCCCAATTTTCAGGATATATATGTGGATAAGATGTTGTTTTGATTCAAGAACAAAGAACAAAGAGCAAAGACAAAAGACAAAAGATCAAAGATAAAAGAAAAAAGATTAAAGAGCAAAGACAAAAGAATAAAGATTAAATATGATGAATTGGATACAGAATAGACTTTCAATCAGTGATTTGGAAATAAATTTAAATGAAATATATTTGAATCTTGGTTATGGTGGTAATACGCCTGATGATCAATTTGTTGAGATGATTAATTTAATGCTTTCCGAAATCGGTAACATTTGTTTTCCACAGTTTGGTTTTATTATTTCACCCGGAAAAATACCCGATAAAAATCACCTTGAAATAAATGATATTCGAATTAAAGTTGGATCGGTAATTACAAAATACTTGTCTGATGCAACCCATTTTGCGGCTTTTGTAGTTACTGCAGGTGAGGAGTTTGAC
>CAIWIS010000474.1 GCA_903912795.1 uncultured Bacteroidales bacterium | reverse complement strand
TTATCAAACTAAAAATTTAAAAAATTTGTACAATTGAGATATTTATTGGTTGATATAATTGTTGCATATTTTCAATATACAAAAGTACAAAAAAAACTTCAAAAGCCACTGTAATTGTGGTTATTCCGTTTGCGAGATTACTGCTTAAATTAGAAATTTACATTCCAATAGCCGCCTTTATCTGGGCCAATACGTTGGAGTAAACCTTTTTGTTTTAACTTCAGCACATGTCTTTTTATGGTTTTAATATTCACACCTAATTTCACGGCAATGTCACTCAGAACGATTGCATTGTTTTGCCTTATCTCATCTAATATGTTTATTTCAAGCGAATTAAGTATACCAGGGACATTTACAGGGACATTACCGTATTCAGCAAGCTCTTTAATAATATTAGCGTTTTGAGATTGACGTTCTTCTTTGTACAATGTTGCCATAAATCCATTGGAAATTTCACTAAACTGTGGTTGAATAATTCCATAATCCCTACATATCTTCCGTACACGCATTACCCTTGAGCCATATCGCTCGATTAAACCTAATCAATAGGTGGGCGAGTTAAAACTTTCCAATATCCGCCAAAATCACCCCCAACTCTTGCTATAATATTTTTTTGTTTTAATTTTAATATGTGTTTTTGCACTGCAGAGGGACTAATATTAAGAATGTTAGCTATATCATTACGACTAACTTTATTATTTTCATTGATAACCTTAAAAACAGCAAGTTGCGAAGCCGTTAAACCTGTCTGACCACCAGCCTGACCACCTGTCTGACCACCTGTCTGACCACCTGTCTGACCACCTGATACATTTTCAATTTCTAAAGTACTTTCCTTAACAAAATAATCAATATTATGAATAAATTTTTCCTTATATAAAGTCACCATAAAACCATTGGAAATTTCACTAAACTGTGGTTCAATAATTCCATAATCCTTACATATCTTCCGCACACGCATTATACCTGAACCATAACGTTCAATCAAACCAGCTTCTTTAAATATCTTGGCAATAAGTTTGTTGCGTGATTTTGATGTGTAATTTCCTGTCAATAAATCGTCAATTGTTATACCACCATACAGCTTTCCGGGATTGTAGAATTCAATTCTATCGTCGAAAATCTTGATTATACTCGCCGAACTTTCGCGATAATCGCGATGCACAATCATATTCACCACAATTTCACGAATTGCATCAAGTGGATAATCAAAACGTTCAGTACGTTGAGGTTCGCCGGTAATAATATAGGCAACCATCAGATGCTTTTTAATAAAAGCAATAATATCTTCCACCTCCAGAAACAAATCGGAATTTAACGAAATAGAATCGATAATTGTAATATCACTTTTAAATCGCCCAACCTGAACATCGCTCAACGAACAATAATCTTTTGCAAACATCAAATAGCCGCCAAATGTAATTTTCTCATCTCTGACAATCTCCATTTTCCGAAGAAAATCACTATTCGAAAGTGTAATTTCGTTCTGAGATTGTTGATTGATTTTTTGTATCAACTTGGAAACTTTCTCATCCGAGATATCATTCAAACTATGATTTGGATCGGTGTAATAATCCCAACTTGTATTTAGCGTTTTTAAGTGCTCGTTTGCAATTTCATCAATACCCATTAAATGATTTGAATTCGCAATTCGCTTGTAATATCTACCTCGGGTTGAAACGGGTTTGATTGGATATTCGGGCACAAAAAATTTGACAACCGTTTTGGTTTCTATTTCCAATAATTCGGCATCTGGGATTAATTGAGGAGCTGTTTTGTTTTTAACTTCGTTTATCCAATTCTGAATAGTTTCTTTACCTACAGTAATGCCCTTAACCTTACCTGAATCAGTAACACCAACATATACATTTCCACCTTTAGCATTAGCAAAGGCGACTAGCGATTCAATCACATCTTCGTTGAATGTGGGCTTGAATTCGGTAGTTATATTTTCTGTTGTTGGGAGCATTAGGTTCTTTACAATTATGCAATTTACTATTTACAATTTTAGTTCTTTGAATGCAATTTGCTTTTTATCCTTATCCGACAACACCACATCTTCCATCGACACCTGCCAATCAATATTTAAATCGGGGTCATTCCATGCTATACCTCCGTCGTGAGTGGGTGAGTAGTAGTTGTCGCACTTATACTGAAATACTACAGTTGGGCTTAGCACCACAAATCCATGTGCAAATCCACGTGGAATAAAGAGTTGGCGTTTGTTGTCGGCACTTAGTTCTACACTTACATGTTGACCATAAGTTGGTGAGTCGGGGCGAATATCTACTGCTATATCCAGCACGCTACCTTCCACTACACGTACTAATTTGGCTTGAGCCATGGGTGGGCGCTGAAAATGCAAACCACGCAGCACACCATACGTAGAGCGCGATTCGTTGTCCTGCACAAATACAGTGTCGGAAACTTTTTCGTTAAATAGCTTCTGAGAAAATGATTCGAAAAAATAGCCCCGTGCATCTTCGAAAACACGCGGCTCAATTATTTTTACATCGGGAATTGAAGTAAGTATTACGTTCATTATTTGCGCTTTACAAGTTGAATCAGGTATTGTCCGTATTGGTTTTTTTTCATGGGTTCAGCAATGCGAAGCACATCTTCTGTTGTAATCCAACCATTGTGGTAGGCAATTTCTTCGAGACACGAAATTTTTAAGCCTTGTCGTTTTTCGAGCACTTCGATAAAGGTAGAAGCTTCGGAAAGCGAATCATGTGTACCCGTATCGAGCCAAGCAAATCCACGACCAAAAATTTGCACTTTTAATTCTTCGGCCTGCAAAAACTCCTGATTCACAGTAGTTATTTCTAACTCGCCACGGTGCGAAGGTTTTATAGTTTTGGCAACCTGTACCACTTTGTTGGGGTAAAAATAAAGTCCTACCACTGCATAATTCGATTTGGGTACTGTTGGTTTTTCCTCAATACTCAATACATTTCCTTCCTTGTCGAACTCAGCTACACCATAGCGCTCAGGGTCGTTTACATAATATCCGAAAACAGTAGCTTTGGCATTTTGTTCGGCATTTCGAACGGCATCGTGCAGCATATTTTGTAATCCCTGTCCGTAAAAAATATTATCGCCTAGAACCAGGCAAGCAGCATCGTTGCCGATAAATTCTTCGCCAATAATAAATGCCTGCGCTAATCCATCGGGGCTGGGTTGCTCTGCATACTGAAAGTTTACCCCCATATCGGCACCAGATCCAAGTAAACGTCTGAAACCAGGCAAATCGTCGGGTGTGGAAATAATTAAAATGTCTCTGATACCTGCCAACATCAGTACGGATATTGGATAATAAACCATGGGCTTATCGTAAATAGGTATAAGTTGCTTCGAAATTCCTTTTGTAATAGGATATAAACGAGTTCCGGATCCTCCGGCTAATACAATTCCTTTCATTATGAGTAGATTTTTAGAATCAAGAGCCAAGACGACAGATTCAAGCAAAGCTAAAATCCCGCACAAACGGTACAACTGACGACAGACAACTG
>CAIWIS010000473.1 GCA_903912795.1 uncultured Bacteroidales bacterium | reverse complement strand
TTTATTTCCATTTGCGAAAAGCTTCCGTTTGCTTTTAATGCCTCTACGACTTTACTTCTGTCTGCTACATCAAACCATAAACCCAAACTTTCTGATGTATTTATAAGGGCTTCTTCCCTCGAAAACCCGGTTAATGAACAAAAAGCATCATTTACTTCTATCAATTTACCATCATCCACCCGAGAAATAATTACACTATAAGTTGCCGTTTGAAATACCTTAGCGTATTTCTCTTCGCTCATCATTAAAGAATTTTCGGCTATTTTCCTTTCTGAAATGTCATGAACAATTGAATATAGAAAGGTGGATTCCCCAAATTTTATTGGTCCTGAAAATACTTCCACATCCCTTATTTCATGGTTAGCTAACCGATGTTTGAAGAAAAAATGTCTTCGTTTATCTGTTATAGCTTTTTCCATTTCAACTTTTACATCATCTGGCGATAAGGTATTTATTTCAGAGATATTCATTTTTTGCATTTCTGCTCGTGACCAACCATAAAAATGGGTTGCAGATTGATTAACATCTTTAATTTTACCTGTTTCTGGCTCAACCAACAACATTACGCTATGATTATCTTCAAAAAAACATTCGTATCTTAATTCACTTTCACGAATAAGATTATTGTTTTCGAAAAGTGTATTTTTTGTCGAACTTAGTCTTTCGTTTTCTGCTTTTAGCAATTGTAATTCAGCTATAAGTTCGTCTTTTGATTTTTTGTAGTAATTCATAGTGTGTTAAAATTGTAATTGTACAATAGCTCCATTAGGTAAATTGTTTAAAACTTGAATGCGACCATTATGAGCATCCATTATAAGTTTTATTAGTGCAAGACTTAGTCCGGGACTTTTGTCAATGTGCTTTTGGCCGATAGCAAATAATAAATATATCTTTTGTAATGCTTCGTTCGAAAAACCTTTTCCTTCGTCAATAAACTCAATTATTGTTTTATTATTGTCAAAATAGGCATTAACTGTTATTGTAGCATTATTTGGCGAATATGTAATTGCATTGTTTAACAAACACTCAAAACATATTTTCAATAGTTTATAATCTGCTTTAATTATTGATAAGTTTGCATCTTTTTGATATTCAATTTTTAATCGTTTCTCATTAAGTTTTCGTTGTAATTCGTTTTCAACTTGTTCTAAAATACCATGAAACGGTATCTCTTCTAATTCTATTTTGTAAAATTTGGTGCGTAATTGTGTGATTAACAATGCAAGAAGCGAAAACTCTTCGAGTCGTTGAACTGATGCGTCGAGGTATTGAAGATATTCAATAAGTTTTGGGGAATCAATAGAGCTTTTTAAAATTTCAGTAAATCCTTTTATGCCATTAAGCGGAGTTCTTACTTCGTGGCTTATAATATTTAAAAACTCTATTTTAGCAGTATTCAACAATTCTAATTGTTGATTCGCAATCATTATTTCATTATATGCTTTTTGTAGCTCATTGGTGCGTTCTTTGACTTTTATAGTTAACTCTTTGTTCTTTTTTTCAATTTTACTGTGCAAAAAACGCGTTTCTAATAAATTATTTATTCGGAGTTTTATTTCAGTAACGTCAAAAGGTTTTGTTATAAAGTCTTTTGCACCAGCCGCAAGTGCTTTCTCTTTTGTTTCTTTGGCTACATCGGCAGTTATAACTAGTATTGGTAAATATGATTTTGCTGGGATCAATTTCTTTAAAACTTCCATTACCTCAAACCCGTTCATTTCGGGCATCATAAGGTCAAGCAATATCAAATCAGGTTCAAATGTTTGATAAAGTTCTACTATTTCCTGTGGTTTATTTGAAGATTTTATATGTAAATACCCACTTGAATACAGTAAGGATTCCAATAACTCAATATTCGAAATCAAATCGTCAATAATTAGAATTCGTGCTTTTTTAAATTTATTTTTAGTCATAAGTGGTCAACTTAATTTTGAATAGCCTTATTTTATCTAAACCATTCATCTTTTATTTTTAGAAATTCTATGATTTTTTCTTCCAAAAACATATTTCTACTCTTTAAAAGTTGATAAAAATACTTTGTTTCGAGTAAGTTTTTTATACGCAAACTAACCTCAATTATATCAAATGGTTTCATAATGAAATCTTTGGCTCCGCCGGCAAGTACTTTTTGCTTATTTTCAGTTCCCAAATCGGCTGTTAAAACTAAAACCGGTGTGAAATTATCTGAAAAAATTGAATTCATTTTTTTTAATTTGATTATTTCAAGAATGTCAAACCCTGTAAGTCCAGGCATTATCAAATCCAACAGAATTAAATCAGGTTGGAATGATGACATTAACTCTTCTACTTTGTACGGATCTGTGGTATATTCTACGTTTTTGTAATTTTCGATTTCTAACATTGAAGTCAGAATGTCAATGTTCGATTGTTTATCATCAACAATTAGTATTTTAGCATCTTTAAAATTAATATCTCTCATTATAATTTTTTTAAGGATTTAAAATATGTAATAAATATAATTTTCAGCACAAATGTAATCAATTTAGTTGTTTAAATTTCAATATTGATGTCATAATATATCACTTTCTATCCAAAATGCTCATATTGATTTAAATTAATGATTTATAATAATTAAAATGCTACATGAATTGTAAAAAATATAGATTTACACTTTATATATAGCTACAAAATACTTGTTTTTGTAGTAGTTTACCAACAAAAAAAACAAGCATATTTTATGGTAAAAATATGCTTGTAAAATATGTAATACCGATTGCTCAAACAATATAGCCCAATTTCGACTGTGTCTCATTGTCCTATTTGTTTGTATACCTTCCGCAAGCGGAATTTTCAATCGGCATTAACAACAGTAGACATAAAAATGACTTTGGGTCATTTTATATGTACTGTTGGTATAAC
>CAIWIS010000472.1 GCA_903912795.1 uncultured Bacteroidales bacterium | reverse complement strand
CCGCCCCGCAAATATAAACATTATTTTCACAATTTTAGTGAAATAGTAAGCAATTTATTGAAAGTTTTTAAAGTTCTTTCGTTGGGGTGCTAAACTCCGCCCTGCTGTTTTTGCAGGGCGGAGTGAAGGGCATTATAGTGCAGTTTCAGCGTCAGGCTTTTTGGCCTGCGTTGCGGCTTTTTCTACTATCTTACGGGCATTTTTGTATTGTCCGTACAAGGTAGGGTTTAGCGTGGCAAATGGTGCCATAAGTGTATCTACATCGTTGCGGAGGTAGGTGCTTAGAGCAGCAATTTTTTCCATAATCTCGGTCGAAGCCTGTTTGGTAACAGCTGTTTTGTTGCGCATAACCGTGCTGCGTCCGGCAAACGAAGCGGCTTTGGTATTCAGCATCTCTATTTCGGGGGCAGTTACACCCCATTTTACGAGTTTTACAGCCAGCGGCAATGCGGTTGCATAAACCCAATCGACACGAATTTTGTAGTCGGCTTCGCGCAAACGCTTAATGTCGGACTTGTTGGTGATTACTGATAGTCGAAGTTCGTTGTTTTGAGTTGCAACTGCTTCGGCTCCCAGTGCTGCAATTACTTTGTCCAGAATGTCGTTCAATTCATCCCGCTCAATGTTTTTGAGACCCGTTTCTACCTTGGTGTTTTGCGACTGAGTTTTGCTCAAATCGTCAATTTCGGCCACCATAAGCTTAATTTGCGAACCCGCATTTTTAATAACTTCAAATGGCGCTAAGGCCTCATCGTTTGTGAAGTAAAACAACTCCACCGCTTTAAACATGTTCAGCGAATTCAAATCTGTTCTTGTCATAGAAATAATTTTTAAAATGTTAATAAATTTATTTATACAGCTTTTTACAAGCTTTTTTTCAGTGTTTAGTATTCGTAATTGTTATCTCAGTGTTTAATGCAACCCTCCCATTGCTTTCTGCGGCAGGTTGAGTATCGTTTGTTGCAGGTTGAATTGTTTCTGCACGCACCTGAGAAGCTTCTGCAAGCGTCCTAGATACTTCTGCAGGCACCTGAGTCTTTATTGCACGTACCTGAGCTGCCATTGTGACTACCTCAGAGGCTTTTGCACACACCTGAGTGTTCATTGTTGATACCCTAGCTGCCATTGTGTCGGGTTTAGTGGTGTTTGCAGCAGTCTCAGGCTTGTTTGCATAACCAAACTTGTTGTTGCGAACAAAAAATACCCGCTCCCGAAGGTATGTAACCTCCGAAAACGGGTTGAAACTATTTGTAATAGTGAGGGCGCGACTTGGAGTCGCACTCTCACTTGGAATAATGTATTGACAACAGGGCATAAAAAACGAATAATCGATTATTACTATGTGTGGGAGTGCTTCTGTGCTTGTGCTGCCGGACTTCGAATCCTTTTTGTATGCTCCCGTAAGTTAACTGAACCGTTATTCGTGTGTTAGTTGTAAACAAAACATTTCATAATTAACAGTTCTATATGCAAATGTAAATAATTAGTTTTGTTTACGCAATATTTTAAGAGAATATTTTTTATTTTTTTTAAAAGAGTATTGTTCAACCCCGCTTGGGGTTGATGTTAGTGAGTTGGGTGTATTATCCCCCAATTTCATTGGGGGTTAAGCACAGTAAACACCTCCGGTGTTTTAAAATTTATTCAGGAATACAGGTACTGAGACAGCCTTGAACCGTCGCCAATGGAATGCTATTTTTGCGATTGCAGGTCGGGCGACGGCATTGCACCCCACACCATGCTTTGTCATCCCGAAACGAAGTGAGGGATCTGAAAACATGAATTGGATTGGGCGGCATTTATCCCGATTCTTTTATCGGGAGCCCATTCTTAGAGAGATAGGCAGAATTTGGGCTTTAGCCAAAATACTATAGATAATAATTTGGCTAAAGCCTAATCATTAAATTGTTTTTTTTTCACCCCCCAGCTAAAGCAGGAGGCAATTTAAAATGCTTTTATAGCCTTGAACCGTCGCCAATGGAATGCTATTTTTGCGATTGCAGGTCGGGCGACGGCATTGCACCCCACACCATGCTTTGTCATCCCGAAACGAAGTGAGGGATCTGAAAAAATGAATTGGATTGGGCGGCATTTATCCCAATTCTTTTATCGGGAGCCCATTCATAAAGAGATAGGCAGAATTTGGGTTTTAGCCAAAATATTATAGATAATAATTTGGCTAAAGCCTATTCATTAAATTGTTTTTTCACCCTCCAGCTAAAGCAGGAGGCAATTTAAAATGCTTATATAGCCTTGAACCATCGCCAAATGGAATGCTATTTCTACGATTGCAGGTAGGTACGAAGTGAGGGATATAAAATGAAAGAGGATGCCCTTTTTTTGAAGACATCCTCTGTTCGGTATGGTGTTAGCGGTAAAAACTATTTCAGTTCGTCCGAAGTATATGCTTTGGGTAATTTGCGCAGGTTGTATTGCGAAGCCATTATCTCGCCATAAGCACCTGCTGAGCGAAGCGCAATAATATCGCCGCGCTTGGTGGCATTCATGCTGTAATCTTTGGCAAACGAATCGGACGATTCGCAAATTGGACCAACCACATCGTATACATCTTCGGCCAAGTTCGAACTTAGGTTTTCGATACGATGATATGCTTGATACAATGCCGGACGAATCAATTCAGTAAAACCAGCATCCAGAATTGCAAATTTTTTCGAAGTTCCTTCTTTGATATACAACACTTTGGAAATTAAGCTACCACATTGAGCTACCACGGCGCGTCCTAACTCAAAATGCAAGGTTTGATGCGAGCGAAGCTCTAAATGCTCCCTGAAAATTTTGAAATAAGCATCAAATTCAGGAATAGGGAAATGATTTGGATGTTCGTAGTTTATGCCCAAACCGCCACCTACATTAATCACTTCGAGACGAACATTACGATTTTCGAAATGCTCTTGAATTTCGTTTACACGAACACTCAAAGCCTGAAACGAACTCATATCGGTAATTTGTGAACCAATGTGGAAGTGAATTCCTATCAATTTTATATTCGATAATGTTAGCACCAAATCGGTCACTTTATCCAAATCGGACATGTTGATACCAAACTTATTTTCGCTAAGTCCGGTAGTGATATAATGGTGCGTATGAGCACTTACATTGGGGTTTATGCGCAGTGCAACCTGTGCTGTTTTACCTTTTGCAATGGCTAGTTCGTTAATAATTTCCAATTCGGGAATCGACTCCACATTAAAGCAGAAAATATCGTTTTCCAAACCCAAATTAATTTCCCAATCTGCCTTTCCAACACCTGCAAAAACCACTTTCGAAGCAGGAATACCCGCATCGAGTGCAGCTTGCACTTCGCCACCACTTACACAGTCGGCACCTAAACCAGCCTCTTTGATGCAAGCCAACACACTTGGATTTACATTTGCTTTCATGGCATAATGTACATCAAAATTTGACTTTACACTTTGAGCTTTGATTTCGGTAAGCGTTGCACGCAATAAATCTAAGTCGTAATAATAAAACGGAGTTTGTATCGCTCCAAATTTATCTACAGGATAATTTGCTTTTGTCATTATTGTTTAAAATTCAGCCCCCTAGCCCCCAAAGGGGGAATAAGAGGCGTTAAATTAAGATATACTAAAAGTCCCATTTAGGGGGATTAGGGGGCAGTTATAAAAAAAGTCCTTCGCTCAATGCCACTAAAGCACGTTTTTTATCTTCGGCATTAATCAAGAACGAAACATTGTAATTACTTCCACCATACGAAATCATACGTACAGGAATGTCTTTCATAGCCGAAACTGCTTTAGCCTGGAAACCAACATTCTCAGCCGGAAGATCGCCTACCACACAGATAATAACCATATTGGAATCGACAGTTACCGTTCCGAGTTTTTTGAGGTTGTTAACTATTTCGTCCAAGCGTTTGGTATTATCAATAGTTATGGACACGCCAACTTCCGAAGTAGTAATCATGTCAATCGATGTTTGGTACGATTCGAAAATTTCGAATACTTTACGCATAAAACCATGCGCCAACAACATACGACCCGATTTTATTTTAATAGCCGTAATACCATCTTTAGCCGCTACAGCCTGAATAGTACCTTTTTTGCTTTGCATAGAAATAAGTGTTCCAGCCGCTTTAGGCTCCATTGTATTCAACAATCTTACCGGAATATTATTTAATTTGGCAGGAAGTATACAGGTTGGGTGCAGAATTTTTGCTCCGAAATATGCCAATTCAGCAGCTTCCTCAAAATGTAAAAATGGAACTGGTTTAGTACCTTCAACAAAACGTGGATCATTGTTGTGCATACCGTCAATGTCAGTCCAAATCTGAATTTCACTTGCACGTACAGCAGCACCAATGAGCGAAGCACTGTAATCGCTACCACCACGCTGTAGGTTGTCAATTTCGCCATAAAAATTCCTACAAATATAACCCTGTGTGATATAATATGTAAAATCGGCTTGTTTTTTTAATATAACGCCCAAATTATCAGCAATAAAAGCAGTATCAGGTTCAGCGTTTTTATCAATTTTCATGTAATCCAACGCTGGAAGCAATATGCTACTTTGGTTTTGTTCGAGCAAATAAAGCTGGAACATATTAGTCGAAAGCATTTCGCCTTGAGCCAAAATTGCTTTTTCTTCGAAAAGCGTAAACACTGCTTTGGAGAAAGAACGCAAATATTCGAAAATAGATTTTATCGTAATTTTTGCTTCTGTTTTATATTGTTCGGTAGAATATAGTTCGTCAATCACTTCCATATATTTCTGTTCCAACACATTAATACGCTCTAGCGCACCAGTAGTGTTCATTTTGTAGAAATAATCTGAAATTTCGACTAAACTATTCGTTGTTCCCGACATAGCCGACAAAACAACAATTTTACGATCGCCATCACAAATTAATTTGGCAACTTCTTTTATTCGAGCTGCAGAACCTACGGATGTTCCACCGAATTTTAATACTTTCATTTCTTTTAAAATTAGAATTTTGAAATTAGAAATTAGAAATCAGGAATTTTGAAATTAGAAATTTTCAAATTCCTTGATTTGGACTGCAAAAGTAATATTTTTTATCGGATTTTTTATTGTTTAATAGCACTAATTTTATTGTTTCGTGCTAGTATGTATGTCAGTTGCAAAAAATACAGACAAAATTTGGAGATTTTATTCCGTCAAAAACAAAATCATGCGTTCAACTGCTTTTTCGCAAACGGGGCAAAAAGCGTTGGCTGTATTGGTGCGCATACGGCAGTCGTAAGCAGGGCGATACATGCCTTTGGTGAGGTAGCCACCACCTTCGAAAACGCCAATGGATAATTTTTTAGTCTCGTCAGTAACTGGAGTTGGTATGGTACTGCCTTGGGGTAGGTCATTTTTCCATTTCACATCAAAATTAACAAGCGATGTCAGATTTGGCTCCCAAGGTTCTACTTTCAGGTTATACATATCGTCGAGCACATCGGGTTTGTCTTTAAAATACTCATCGCCCAAACCAGCAAACGAATGTCCAAATTCGTGTACAACAACTTCACTTTTAGCACGTTTACTATCGGACGAAGCCAAGGCATAAAAGTTATAAATGCCACCTCCACCATAAGTTGAAGTATTGGCCAAAATGTAAATGGCATCGTAAGGTACAAGAGCAGCATGGTTTCGTATGGCAAACATATTGGGCGAAGTGAGGTAACGAGGCTCGTAAAAAGTATAAAAATGTGCTCCAACAGCTGTGTTTTTCCAATTATTTTCGTGTGGTTTGCTAATACCCGAATCTACCGAAATGGCTGCAATAGCATAAATATTAATTTTTGATTTGTGACGAATAAAAGGTTCGTGGGTAAACAGATTGTCGGCTAGCTTTTGGGCATCAGCAAAAAACTTTTCTTGTAATTCGGCTGTATAACCTTCGGCAATAATGGCAATATCCACCGCTTTATCGGGCGTTGTCGATTTAAGAATTTCTTTTGTTGCTACCGAAATAGGATTTGAACGTTGAATTAATTTATCGTTGGGTGCAATAGCAAATTGAATCAATTTTTCCCAGGTATCGAAACCCGAGCGTTTTTCTATTTTCACAGTCACAGCATTTTTTGGATATGGAAACTGAATACTTTGCTCAAAACTTTTGGTAATGACTCTGGATTCGTCGGTAGTTTGCCACTCATAGAATAAAGAGCTAAAACCGTCAGTATACAGCAATTTACCTGACGCACTGTCGGTTACCTGAAAACGGTATTCACCCAAATTGAGTGTTTGATCTAAATTTGATTTTCGTCCACCCCAATATGGTTCTTGTTTAATTCGGGCTACGGACGCTGTAGTTGTTTTATTGTTTCCCGCAAAATAAAAATCGACTCTACACGCTTTTTCCGAGAAAAACTGTGTAAAGTCGATAGCATGTAAAGTAGAAAAAATAAAAAAGAGAGAAATGCTGATGAAAATTAATTTTCGCATGGGCTTTATAAATTTAATTTAGCGCAAATTAAATGAAAATATTTGAAAACTAACGCCCAATTATCAGCATTTTTGCTGCTCACGCAGAAAAAACTCTCTTTTCTAAGTTTTTATATTAATTTGAAGCAACATAACTTCCATCAGCTGTACCTAATTCAATCATTTTTCGTGTTGTTTTGCTTTTAATCGAAGCGTCGGCTAAATCCGAAACCGATTTCGACAAGTTGAATATTGCCAAGTCCTCATTGCTTACATAACAACATTTACGACCTGCATTATGGCATAATCCAATATTATGTCCCATTTCGTGTGCCAACACATACTTGTTGTTTTTGTATAATGAACTCACTCCTATCACTTTACCATCCGACACACTTACTGCCCTGTCGGTTTGTTCATTACCATTGGCATCCACAGTAGTTTTTGCATAAAAAAATGGATGCGAATCAGGAATTACCGTTACCACATTTACAGCCGTGTCGCTCAATGGATTTTGATTAACAACTAACTTAAAATGAATAGTGTAACTCTCCTTTTTTCCATTCACAAGCATTTCACAAGTGTTTTTTCCACTTCTGGAATTCCATAATTCAGCCGCTTTTGTAAGCGATTTTTCAATAGGTGCTGGCGAAATAAAATTGGCTACCAGTGTTACTGTTTTGTTGTGGTGGTTAACAACGATGTCATTTCCAGCTAAAAGCTGCATTGAAACTGCCATGCACATGATTAGTGCTACGATTGTTGTTTTCATAAAATTTAATTTTTTAAAGGGTGATAATTTGTTTTTATTAATACGACGATTAAATAAAGATAATATTACATCGATTATCGATATTTTTTTAATTAGACGCAATAAATATGTACTTTGGATTTAACCATTCGAAAAAATATGAAAATTATTTGTATTTGTTCATTTAGGATTTTACTGTACTTTTGCAATAAACTCTATTATTCTATTTATTTATGAGAAAAAATATATTATTACTTTCCACAATTGTTTTACTTTTTTCGTGTAATCAGTCAACTAAGTTTAAAGTGGAAGGTGTTGTCGACAATTCAAATAACGAAGTAATTATTTTGGAACAAAACGGCTTGCTCGAAACCACGGTTATTGATTCGGTAAAACTGAAAAGTGATGGCAGTTTTAGTTTCAAAGCTCCTCGTCCGGAATATCCCGATTTTTACCGTTTGCGTATAGGCAGTAAAACAATTGATTTTGCAGTAGATTCCTGCGAAGAAATCAGCATAAAAGCCAATTACAATAATTTTTCGACTGGCTACAATATTCAAGGATCACAAACCAACAACGACATACTCAAGCTTAAAAGTTCATTATCGGCCATTCAGGCTAAAGTGAATACCATTTCGAGCGAATTGAATGCCGAAGCACGCAATGCCAAACTAACCGAAATTGAAGCAGATATAGAGGCGCACAAAGCTATGGCTCGCAAACTTATTTTGCAAAATCCACGTTCGTCGGCAGCCTATTTTGCTATCTATCAAAAAATTAATAATTCCTATTTGTTTTCGCCTTACGTTAAGTCCGACAAGCCTTTTTGTGCAGCTGTAGCTACTTCGTACAACGCTTTTATGCCTGAGTATATCCGTTCGAAAAACCTATATGCCCTGGTAATGGATGCCATTAAAACCGAACGTAAGGAACAAAATGATGCAGCGTGGCGTAGCATTGTAGAAAATTCCTCAACAGGATACATTGATATTGTGTTGAACGATAAAAATGCAAAGGTTCGAAAATTGTCCGAATTAGAAGGAAAAGTTGTTTTAATCGATTTTTCGGCCTACGAAATGGAAAACAATGTGCAATATACTTTTGAATTGCGCGACCTCTATAACAAATTTAATAGTCGTGGTTTCGAAATTTATCAAATTTCGCTCGACCGCAGTAAAATTTTGTGGCAGGAATCTGTAGCTAACATACCTTGGGTTTGTGTACGCGATGAACAAGGACCAAATACATCTTATATTTCATCTTATAATATTCAATCCATACCAACTTTATTTTTAATGGATAGAAAAGGAGTGATTGTAAGCCGAGCAAATGATTTTAAATCACTTGAAGGGGCGATTGCTAAATTACTTTAATGTGGTGATGAGATGATGTGGTGATGTGGTGATGTGGTGATATTCCAATAAAAGTGAAACGAAGATCCCGTTTGTGGGAAGTGAAAATATTTTCATGACAAACCAAAAAACTCAAAAATGAGAAATTTCATCAAACAAAAGGCAAAAGAGCTTGGTTTCGATGCTTGTGGCATTGCCGAAGCTTGTTTTTTGGAAGATGATGCTGCATTTCTGAAACATTGGCTATCCGAAGGCAATCATGCTGACATGCATTACTTGGAGCGAAATTTCGAAAAACGAACCAACCCACAAGTACTTGTTCCGGGCACAAAATCGGTTGTGGTAGTGCTACTTAATTATTTTCCCGAAAAAACTCAACCTAGCAATGCACCTCGCATAGCTCGATATGCACATTCGGAAGTTGATTATCATGTAGTGATAAAACAAATGCTGGCCGAACTCGAAACTTGCATTATTTCAAATTACGGCGAAAACATTGTAAATAAAGAAGCACAGCATAGTTTTGTTGACTCAGCTCCAGTACTCGAACGCCGCTGGGCACAACGTGCTGGACTTGGTTGGCTTGGTAAACACACACAACTTATTGCTCCTGGCATAGGTTCGTATTGCTTTATTGGCGTATTAATGCTCAATGCCGAAATGGAATATGACACACCCCTACCCGACCGCTGTGGTACTTGTACTCGCTGCATAGATGCTTGTCCAACAAATGCACTGAATGGAAAAAGTTTGGATGCTCGACGCTGTATTTCGTATCAAACTATCGAAAATAAAAAATCAGTTGCAGATGATATTCAATCAAAACTTAGTAATTGTGCTCTGGGTTGCGATATTTGTGCCGAAGCCTGCCCCTGGAACATTAAATGGGCGAAAGCAAACAATAATTTAAAATTAAAGCCAGTTTCAGAGATATATACGTTTCAAAAAGCTCATTGGCAAGCGTTAAGCAACGACGAATTTAATTCAATCTTTAAAAAATCGGCCATAAAAAGAGCAGGATACAATAAAATAAAAGAAAATATTGGATTCATGAGTGAATGATTAATGATGAATAGTGAATGATAAATATTGAAAATATATTAAAAATGAGGTTTTAAATTAACTTTATTGATTGCATACTGTTTAGATATTGAACTTTAAAAACCTTATTCACATTACCGCTTGGCTCACCAAGAAACTTTATAAACTTTATAAACTAAAAAAACATGTGGGACATAAATCCTTTCAAATACAACCGTCGTACAAGTAGCGAAGTAAAAATTGGACAACTTTTATTAGGTGGAAATAATCCAGTGCGTGTACAATCGATGGCTAACACCGACACAAACGACATACAAGGATCAGTAGATCAAGGCATTCGAATTATTCAAGCAGGCGCCGATTTGGTTCGTTATACCACACAAGGTATTCGCGAAGCCGAAAGTGCCAAACTTATACACGATGGAATTCGTGAAAAAGGTTTTTCGACTCCTTTAGTGGCCGATATACATTTTAATGCTAATGCAGCCGATGTAGCAGCTCGCAATGTGGAAAAAGTGCGCATCAATCCTGGAAACTATGTGGGCAGTGTTAAAATTGGTGATAACTCGGACTATACCGACGAAGAATTTGAACGCGAATATCAAAAAATACGCGACCGTTTTATTCCTTTTCTCGAAATTTGCAAAGCAAATCATACTGCCATTCGTATTGGTGTAAACCATGGTTCGTTGAGCGAGCGCATGATGAACCGTTATGGCGATACGCCTCAAGGCATGGTGGCTTCGTGTATGGAGTTTTTAGAAATTTGTCGCGAGCAAAATTTCAATAATGTAGTAATATCAATGAAAACTTCCAACACAGTAATGATGGTGCATACTGTGCGACTGTTGGTATTGGAAATGGAGAAAAATGATTTTCACTTTCCGCTACACTTGGGTGTAACCGAAGCCGGCGATGGCGAAGACGGACGCATAAAATCGGCTGTAGGCATTGGTACATTGCTTTTGGATGGTATTGGCGATACCATTCGTGTTTCGTTGAGCGAAGAGCCGGAAGCCGAAATTCCGGTTGCAAAACTATTAGTAGAATACTCCGAAGCCCGCAACTTAGCTCCCGAAATTAATACAAAATATAACGAAGCCATTATCAAATACGAATACACACGCAGGCAAAGTCATACAGTTGGTAAAATTGGTGGCGAAAATGTACCTGTAGTAGTTTCGCATGCCGATGGAGGATTTGTAACCGTACCCGATTTTTTGCTTATTGACAACAAAGTTAAAAGTACAAGTGGCGATGAATTTACAGTCTATAATGCAACCCAACTAACTGAATTGTTGGCCGATAACGCTTCGATACGATTTTTAAAACTATGTTACTCAGAATTAAACGATGAAATAATTAGCGTTTTAAAATCGAATTTAAACATAATAATTTTACTGGATGCATGTTACATTAATAGTGTATCGGAAATGCGTGCATTTTTTCAAGCATTAATTGCAACTGATTGTAAAACACCAGTTATATTGTGTAAAACCTATCGCGAAACAAAATTGGAAGATTTACAAATAAAAGCAGCATCCGATTTTGGTGCTTTATTTATTGATGGGTATGGCGATGGCATTTTCATTCAAAATAAAGGCGAAATTACTGTAGAGCAAATCACATCAGTGGCTTTTGGTATTCTACAAGCTTCGCGTGTACGTGTTACCAAAACCGAATACGTATCGTGCCCAAGTTGCGGTCGTACCATGTTTAACTTACAAACAGTAATTGCACGCATTAAAGACCGTACATCGCACCTCAAAGGCCTTAAAATTGGCATTATGGGCTGTATTGTAAACGGACCGGGCGAAATGGCCGATGCCGACTATGGTTATGTTGGTGCCGGACGTGGAAAAGTAAGTCTTTACAAAAAGAAAGAATGCATTGAACGTAGTATCCCCGAAGAGGAAGCAGTTGAAAAACTTATTGATTTGATTAAAGTTAACGGCGATTGGCACGATTAAAAACTTGTGAATAAGTTATTTGAAACTTACTTTTGTGAAGAATTGTTTGCCGTTTTTGGTATCCACTTTTAACAAATAAACTCCTGAATTTATGGTATTTCTTTCAAGTGTGAAATTTGAACCTACAAAAGTATTCTGAACCAGAATCTTTCCGTTTAAATCCAACAATTGTAAATGATTTTGACTCAAATCATCGATATTCGGTAATTCAATTCTTACTCTGTTCAAGGCAGGTTGTGGATATGCAATCATTTTCATAATCACAGCATTCTCTTTTGTCGAAGTTAGATTGCAATCAACCGCAATCGCATTTAACTTATTTGAGACTAAACCAGTTGACTGATAACAGCTTGATTGTGTAACACCAACTATATCAACAGTTTGCGGACTTCCATTTTTGCTGAAAATTACGTTAGCCGTTGAAATAGATGTATCAAAAGTATATGTGTACCACCCATTTCCTTTGTTTTGCATAACAATTCCAGGCCAGTTCGAAAAAATATTACCATCACTATTCCAAGCCCATATCGAAACATCGGCACTACCCCAATCATCGGGCTTTTTAAATGAAACTGTAATTGGTGTGGTATTAGGATTTACGATTGCATCTTTAATTGAAATATTGTAATTACTGCCGCCATTATTATCCCATGAATTATTTCCATGATTGATAACAAAATTTACTTTAGAAACGGCCTGTATTTGATTATTAAACGGACCCAATACTACTTGCCATTTATTATTTGTAAGTTTAAAAGGAGTTTCAACTGATGAACCAGATGTTGTAGTAGTTTCTGACGGTAAATAAACAGCATTCGGTTTTTCCCAACTTCCACCAATCCCATTTACTCCCCAATGAAGTTTTGAGGTCACAGTTGCATTTGTACAAGTAATGGTTATCACACTATCTTTGGTTGGTACTTTGGGTTCCCAACTTACAATTGTTCCAGTATTTCCATTTTGTCCATCTCCATTTCCAACATACACATGTTGAATGGGCGATCGAAATATATTTCCCTTTGCATCAGTTGCTTCAACAAAATAATCAATAAGTTTATCCTTAAAGCCTTTAATTTCAGCATAGCACAAGTCAGCTTTAGCTTTTGGTAGAATAAAAAAATTTAATTCCGAGTCATTAGTTGGATCAGCGGCCATTGGTCGTCGAGTCATTTCAACATTTTGCCACATTTCAACTTCCGTTCCACCATTATATGTTTCATTATCATTGTTATTCAGCGGATTATCGCCATCTTTATCTAATCTGTATTTAAGTTCTACTTTGGTTAATCCGCTTACATCATATACAAATGTCCATACATGAAAATCAGAAGATGTAGCCACCTTTTTATAACCTGTGGTTGGACCAAATGTAAATTCGCCGGGATTATAAGGGTAGCGTTGAGGTATAAAAACTGAAGGGGCTGTGTTGTCAACTCCGGGTTTTGAATCTATCACTTTTTGCGCATATTCAATTGCAATATTTCCTGTCATCGATGGTTTCACCTCCATGTCTTCGGCCTTACCGTAATACATAAAACCCGAATTTAATCCACCAAAATAAAAATGCCACGCTTTTTCAGCATTTGTTGCTGTAATTCCACCTTCAGCAATAAATTGATTTCGAAGAGTTCCACCTTCCAAATCCTCGGCCATAGTAACATAATTATCAGTAGCAGTAACTACAGCCCAATTACGTGCATCTTCACTCCAACCATCTGGATTGAAACGATAATCAGTTTTGGAATAAAGTGGCCACAACCAATTTATAAACTGTGGATGTCCCCAATCGCTTTCGGCGTTTACCCATGCTCCATCCTCCACTTTTACAATATCATTTTCGGATATCGGATGATTATTTAAAAATTGTTGAATTGTTGTTGGTTCGTAACCTGCATTTTTGGCTGCATGACTAAAACTAGTAACTGCTTCGTTATAATAGCTACTGCCACCACCCCAAGCATTATCACCATCGTGTGCTAATAATACTATGCTTGGATTAATTGATGAGCTATAGGGTTCAATTTTTGCTGAAATATCACTTGTATTGGCACCACTATAACCATCAATATAACTTAAATAATTACACATTGGCACAACATTAATTTTATATGAAACTCCTGTTGTAGGCTCAATGTACTGAGCTTTATGAACTTGATAACAATAAGGTGCAGCCAACGTATTGCCCCTACCATCGATTGTACCAGTAAACCAATTTACACCTTGTGTCTTAACTATATCGGCACGATTTGGTGCATCAATATTACCATTTATATTGTAAGGGTGAACATAATCCGAAAGTGTGCGGGCTAAATGGCTATTGGGAATAACCGACCATTCAATACCACACTCTACTAATGATTTAATTATTCGTTCAGAGAAAGCACCTTCGGCTGGCCAATAACCTTTTGAGTTATAACCATAATATTTTGTTGAAACATATTGAAATGCTTTAATCTGACGAACCAATGCTCGTGAGCTGATTAATGGTGACAGGACATGATCGTAAGTAAAATTCACTACATCAAGTCGAGCTAAATTACCTGACGTTTTCCAACTTATCGCTTCTTTATAACTATTCATCCAATTTGCAGAATATCCCCATTGATTTTTAGATCCCAATGATTGAATATTATCGAGTAATCCACCCGAAATACTTAATTGGGCTCCCGCATTTGGCATGTCCTTTATACTATTAATTGCATTACGGGGCGATGATTGGTACGCTTGAACTCTATCTGCTTTCGAAAAAATTTCTTCTAAATTATTAGTTGGATGCGAAACTGAGCTTCCAGGATAAACATTTGTTCCATTTAATTTTAGTCTATTTGACTCTTCAACAAATTGTTTTGACTCAGGTTTATCTTTACTTTTATCAGCCCAATAAACCGGTTGGTCCATATGCCATAAGTAAGTTGTATATACTTTTTGGGCTAACAAATGCTGAGTTTTTGCAAATAACAAAATGGCTATTATTATTGTAAAGTATTTCATTGAATAATTTTTTATTTGAAATT
>CAIWIS010000471.1 GCA_903912795.1 uncultured Bacteroidales bacterium | reverse complement strand
TTATTTTATTAAATTGTTAAGGCTGTAAACAGCACATTGTTAATAGTTTAGTGGTGAGCTGTAAATTGTCCAACATGTCAAAGAACGATTGTGTGTTTAATTAACACACAAAAAACAAGTATATGTAATTCTTTTTAATTAACCAAAACATTCAGCAAAAATTCTTTTTCTTCAATTTATATTTTTAATAGACAATAATTAGATAGACAAAAATGCGAATTTGTGACTGTAAGCAGAAAAAAAAATATAAATTTGCAAAAAATACAACTTATGTCTAGTTTTGAAGAGAAAATCTGGTATCCACTTATAGAAGCTTTTGAACATGGTAAAGAAAAAGAATTTGAAATAATGTTCAATAGACTATGTAATAAGTTTCATGATAAAATTATTGACATTATAAAATTCAAATTCAGTTGTCATGTAGAAATGGCTACAGACTGTTATCACGAAGCTATTTTGGTTTTACTTTTAAATATCAATAACCGTAAGGAAATGTATTTTAAAACAGAAAGAGATTTTTTCAATTACATGTATGTAATAACGCTTCGTAAAGCAATTGAATTTATTATTAGGGTACCATCAACATCAAATATTGATAAGGCTGAAGGTATTACTTTTGTACCAAAGTATCTTAATCAACCAAGTGGTAATTTATTTAAAGATTTATATGATGGTAAAAATGACATAGAAGCTTTTTTAAAATCAGAACTTGAATCAGTCAAATTATTGGAGCTACGAATTATCAAAAACTATTCGTACGAAAAAATTCGATCTTTAGCTGAATACTCCAACTACACAAAAGAATCATTAAGACAAAAAGTATCAAGAGGATTGAAGAAGTACAAGGAATTTATAAAAGAATAAAAGTATAAGAATTCCCTGCTCAGCTCCCCGTAGCATATAATCGAGCGCTGAGCTGGGCATTAGCTTCGCCTACGTCCTGCTAAAAGTCGGCCCTTGCTCGGCGTAACTTGTAAACCAAAAGGCTCGGCATTGGCTCTTTGCCTATGTCGCGGTAGAAGCAAATCTCCTGATTTGCATATTAAAAATATCTCGGTGCTCCGCACCTATGTGGTTTTGGGGTTCTATTAATTCTACAAAGGTTACGCTACGCTGTAGCTTTAAATATTTTTTCATGTATAAGTCATAAAGTTTTGTCGCTCCGTTACTCCATTAATTCCATCCCATTTTCGTAAACGTTTACAAGGATTTTTGTTGTTTTTATATCGGTTTTTAGTGGTTTATTGGCTGTGAAATTGATAAATATGACTTGGTTTAGGTATATTTGTTCCCTGTATCCATTTCGATGGATGATTTGAAACCTTTTAGTCATTAAAATAGATGAAATCACTTTACTCCACAATCGTATTTCTCCTTCTCTTGCAAACACTTAGTGCCGGACGGTTTACTTCCGGCGAAACACGCATTTCGCTAAACGGATTCTGGCAATTCAGAACCGACCCCCAGCAAAATGGTGAAGCACAGCAATGGTTTTCGGCCGTTTACGATGACAAAACATGGAACAAAACCGAAGTTCCCGGAAGTTGGGAAAGCGAAAACGAAACGACCAACTACATTGGTAAGGCGTGGTATCGCACCACTTTTCAATCGCCTGCTGCAACAGGAAAACGTGTTTATTTAGAGTTTGAGGCGGTAAGCATGAGCTATCGGGTTTTTCTGAATGATAAATTGGTAGCCAATGAATTAGTTGGAAACTGTTCCGATAAATATGATGTTACTGACCTTCTGAAACAAAAGAATACCTTAGCCGTAGAAGTGAATAACAGCCTGAGTTGGGGTGCTTATATCAATTGGGGTGGCATTCGTCGGCCTGTAACGTTGAGTATTGTTGAGCCGGTTCATATTTTACGTCAGGAAGTGGTGGCAACGCCAGATTTTAGCACGGGCACATCGAAAGTGAGCGTGCGCGTTTTTATCAAAAATGATTCAGAAAAGGAACAACAAGTGAGCTGTATACCGACCATTATTTACGAAGGAAAAAAGCTAATGGCGGCAAAAGCAATGGAGTTAACTGTAGCTTCCGGACAAGAAACATCAACGCTTTTTAGCTTTCAACTTTCCAAAAAACAAACTAAGTTTTGGCATTTCGACTACCCCAATTTATACATTTCCGAAGTAAGTTTATCGGCCGATAAAAAGATACTTTCCACTTTAACTGACCGTTTTGGTATTCGAAAATTAACTACATTGGGTCGTAAAATGTGGCTCAACGGCGAAGTGGTGCGTATGACCGGTTATAACTGGGTGGCCGATGACAGGTTGACTGCCAATACATTGCCCGTATGGCGTTACAAGCAGGATATTGACCAAATGAAGGAATTAGGGTGTACATTCACACGTCTTTCGCATCGTCCGTTGCCCGAGGAAGTAATGGATTATCTGGACGAAAAAGGAATTATGGTGATTTCAGAATTCAACAATTGGTCGCATTTTATGAATCCAACCAGCCCTGAGCCGCGCGAGTTTGCCCGCAAGCTTATTCAACAGCAATATAATCATGCTTCGGTTATTGGCTGGAGTGTGGGCAACGAAATGGGCGACAAAAATACGCAACCGCAAATTAACGAGTATGTAGAGTCTATAATCAAGCATATCAAGCAAAATTTAGATTCAACCCGCTTGGTGACTTATGTATCGAATACGGCAGATTATCAGGCGGATGATGCTGCTAAATACGGCGATATGATTTGGATTAATAAGTATTGGAACTACGAAAAAGGGCTGGATAAATTGGCTGAAGCCTATCCTGACAAAGCGATATTTATGACCGAATATGGTGGTTATGGTATAGAGCAGGGGAACCTGATTTACGATACGCCCAACAATACAAAATACAAAAACTTTGTAGTAACCGGTTTTGCAGCGAAAGAATATTTGAGCGGTTACTCGGTGTGGACTTACAACGATTATCGTAGTCGTTATCAGTCGCCTAACCCAAGCACGGCAACGCCTGTACATCAAAATCGCCAATGGGGTGTGGTGGATAATTACCGCAATAAGAAACGATGCTACGAGCAAATGAAGGATTTTTATGCGCCGGTAAGTGCATTGGACGTGAAAAATACAGAAGTCGGGTCGCAGGTTACTACATCCATAAGCATAACGCCTCGCGGAATAATCGATATTCCGGCATTTACGCTGACAGGTTATAAATTAATATGGGAAATAAAAGCCAAAGACGGCTCTACGAATCAAGGTTCATTTATCAATCTACCTACGATTAAACCAGGAGATAAAACGCTCAGTTTTAGTACTACGTGGACAAAAAATGAAACTGTATCTCACTTGAAAATAAGTGTCTTATCTCCAATGGGTTATAATGTAAAAGATACAACAATTTTTATAGCCAAACCTGCTGCACCCAAAGTAAAGGCGGTAATCGCAGCTTGCCGTTCGGTACGTGTGGTTTTTGAGAAAAATGAATTTTGTAGCGAATATGCTCTGAAATATACCGTTAAAGGCGAAACAAAAACCACAACTCGCACCATCGACCATTATATTGATCTCAAATCCTTACCTGTAAATGTTCAGGTGCAGATTTCGGTGGTGGGAATAAATGGAGCAGGCGAAGGTGAGGCTTCGGCACCTGTTACCATTGTTCCCGAAAATGGATACAAAACACTTCCACCAGTTGTTTGGGGAGTTGTGCCTACGGCCGATGGTTGTAATGTTGGTATCGGTTGGGTGTTTTCGGATACATTCTACAAGGCTCGTTACACAACAACACCAGCAGTTGAGTCGAGCTGGAAAGCCTTGACCGGAATTACCTTTGGGGCATTTAAGGTAAATGGGCTGGAGGCTGGAAAAAAATACTATGTTCAGGTGAATAATGCCACTCAATTTGGGGCTAATCCAAGCGAGTGGAGCGAAATATTGGAAGTAACACCCGGACTGTCGGCATTGCGTGGCGAGGCTAAAGTAAACGGGCTACTCAAATCGGGCAAAGAAACTATTTTGAGTATTACTCCTGCGGAACATGCAAGTTCGTACACCTTGCGTTACGAATTGGGGGGCAAAAAGGTGGAAGAAATAATAAACCGCTCCGAATTGGATTATTATGTGTTGAAAAATGCCGGAGCAAAGAATTTTAGCATTAAAGCCAATTAATCGTTTTCAACTATAAATTAATTGCTTTAACATGTATCTAAATTAATAATTTACCAATCATAGAATGCCATGAAAACAAAACTTTTAAATGTAATTTTAGTCTTATCTTGTATTTCAAATTTATCTGCACAAAATGTTGCAATAAATATTGAACCAACTACAACTTTGTCTATTAGCGGAATTTCAGTACTCGATAGAAGCAAATATTTCAACATCGCCTCTCCAGGGGTAGATTTCGAGAAAAGCATTAATAATACCTATCTGTCAAACAAGTATCTAAGTGATTTAGAAATAACATTTGGTCAAAATATGGGGTTGGTAGCACAAGTGGCCAGGACATCTGTTGTTAAAGAAGATTCCGTGCGACCTGGCTATGCAAATATAAATTATTTGCAAAATACTGTTAAGCCATCGGATGGTCCGCAAAGTGCATTATTTATGTCAAAGTTTCCGAATAATGTAGGTTCTTGTGTGCACGAAGGATATAATGTATATCCGGGCTTTATGAAAAAAGAGGGTGTAGCTGGTGCTACAGATAGTTTGCCAATCAATAAAGTTGCTGCGGCAGAATTGGCAGTTTCGTTATTAAAATATTGGTATACTGACTGGAGCCGCCCCACGACTTATGAACCGATAAATGAACCTCAATGGCAATTGTTGGCCATTGACAAGATGTTGCCCAATTTAGCTGATTTACATTTGAAAATATGGGAAAAGGCAAAAGAAGCTAAAATTCCAACCTTGATTGGAGGACCATGTCAATCGACCTGTAGTTTTTATTCCGCTAATTATCAGCAATTTTTAAAGTTTGCTAATTTCATTGATTTAACACAAGGAAAACTCGATTTTTACTCTTTCCACATGTACGACTTTTATTACTGGAATAACACGACTAAAACTTTAACCAATACCATAAGTTCAGGACTTCCACTCGAAGGTATAATGGATGCAATGTCAAGTTGGTGTAAATCCAAATACAATAAAGAATTTAAATATGTATGTACTGAACACGGTGGTCAAATAACGGATGTTGCAGCTGCTGATGCCTATGCTCAGTATAATGTAGGAACAATTCCGGGATTTGCATATGATATGCAAAGACGATCGGTTGCTGACTTTATGTGTGTAAGTAGTGCAATTGCATCTACCATGGTGTTTATGAATCATCCGCAATCTGTAATCAAAGCAGTACCGTTTATTTTGCCGGTATCTACAGCTGGGAATGTAAAATATCACGCTGCCATGTTAATGGCAAATAATTATAGCTTGGGTACAGGTTGGTATGAAACCGATTTGGTTAATTTCTATAAGTTTTTTAAAGGTGTGAAAGGACGGCGGGTATTTTCCAATTGCATAAATCCTGATATTCAACAACAGACTTATGTCGATGGAAAAAAATTAATTATTGTAATGAACAATTTATCCGAAAGCGCGGAGAAACTGGCACTAAATTATCCAAAAAGCAATATTGATTCTATAATGATTCGCCGACAAGCAAGAGATTTTAATTTAACTAGTTTGTTTTCAGAAAAGTTTACTTCAGATGCTTCAATTTTAGATATTAAGGGTAGAGAGGCAGTAGTGGCATTTATTTATTATAAAGATAATGTTCTTGAAAATAAAATGATTAATGAGGTTCCCTATTATGCACCTCAAATGTGTAAGGAATTTGCAACAAGTTCCACATTTACTGTAAATGTGCCTTCGCTTTCGAATATCGAATATGCCTATTTACGCATTGGTATTGGCAGGATTACAGGCACTAATCGTAATTTAAAAGTGACTATTAATGGAACCGAACTTACGGTGCCAATGGAAAAATGTGCAACAAGACTTGAAAACTCAGCAGGATATGGTAGTACTAAAGTTATTCCGGTAGATAAAGCGTTATTGACAAACATGAATACCATTATTTGTACTTTTGATGATAGTAAAATGGGTGGGATCGGTGCTGTTACTTTGTTAACTGGTGTAAATCAAGACTTAACAAAGCTAGAGAATGTTACATTAATAAATAAACTTGAATATGAAATTTCTCCAAATCCGGTAAATGCAGTTGCTAGAATATCCTTCACTTTGCAACAGGAATCGAACACAATACTCAAAATGTATGATTCAAATGGTAAAGAAGTTAAAACCATAGAAAATGGCAGATTGCAGTCAGGCAAACACCAGTATGAAGTCGATATACAGAGCTTAAATGAGGGTGTATATTTATGTAAACTCACTTCAGGTAATACTAATTACACAAAGAAAATGCTTGTAGTCAGATAAAAAAGTGTTCAAAGGATCCCTAAATTTGTGATTTAGAACTATTTTGACAACAAAGCAATAGAAAGGAACTGATTAATAGGAGTATGTGTATTGGTGTTTTATTTGCATTCTGTTAAAGATGAAATTGATATGCAAAAAAATGTAACATATTCAAATACAACATCTCGTGTACTATAATACTAAATTCGACGAGTAAATTGTCAATAAAACATTGGAAGGATAGCTAGCTGTTAAACCAGATTTGTTGTGCTACCAGGTTTAAAAGCGACTCAAACTAAGGAACATTTATTTCAGAATATTTCAGCAAATTAAAATGAATCTCAAAATCATCAATAAACTAATTTATTGATAATTTTGTTGATATGCTTTTTGAATAAAAAACTCAGTCTATACTTTATAAATATATAACCCAACGCGCTTTTAGAATTGGGGAAATCTTTTTCTAAATACTTTAAATTGCTTAAAAGTAATTATTTACGTATGAAATGCATTAACAAAATTACATTCCTAATATTGGCCGTCCTGATGTTAACTCCCTTGGTCGTCCTGCAAGCCGCCGGTCCTTCGAATCTACGCTGCGAGTTTCGCATGAATCCGCTTGGCATTGACGCATCCCGACCACGGCTTAGTTGGGTAATCGAATCGAAAGAAAAAGGGGTTCACCAAACGGCCTATCAGGTAGTAGTCGATGGAGTCTGGGATACAGGTAAAGTACTATCGGATCAATCGCAGAATATTGAATATGTTGGCAAGTCGCTCGTTTCCGGTACGCGCTACAATTGGAAAGTACGCGTGTGGGACAATTCAGGGAAAGTTTCCGGTTGGAGTAAATCTGCGATGTGGACTATGGGGCTTATGAAACCGGAAGACTGGACGGCGCGATGGATCAGCACGGAGATGGAGGAGCAGGTGGCTCCCCCGAAAGCTGGTGGAGATTTGAAAATTCTTAAGGCGACCTATATAGTTCGCGATGGGTCGGGATCGTCCGATGTAACAGGAAAGGTTTCCTCTTTGGTAAAAAATGGCGTTTTGAACTTCAAGGTTTCATCCATTATGCTCAGCGGGGATTCAGCGATGAAATATTTGAAGAATCTTGTGATCGATTATGAACTAGATGGCAATCGAGGCACCACCAGTGCATTGGAATCCGAACGGATGGTCATTCCCACGCCCCCTGCGTCACAGCCAAAACCCCTCGACGAGCCTTATGTCAGGCGGGTATTCGATCTTGCAGCTATCCCTACTTCCGCCATGGCGACGATCAATGTGATGGGATTCTATGAGCTTTATGTGAATGGAAAAAAGGTGGGTCCGAATGTAATGGGACCGGCACTTTCGGACTACCAAAAGCGCTCGCTCTACGAAACCTACGACCTTGCGCCCTATCTGCGGAAAGGTCGCAACTGCATCGGTCTGTGGCTCGGACGTGGTTGGTATTTGAAAACGAAGATAGACCGCAATCCCAACCCCTCTGTACAACATAACACTGCGATTGTCCGGATGCAACTCGATATGATTGTGTCCGGGCATCCGCTCCGGATTGTCACAGACGGAGAATGGAGATGCAAATCAAGTGGTCGCAGCATGCTTGGACCTTGGCTTTGGAACAAAATGGGTGGGGAACAGGTGGATGCACGCCTGGACGACCCTCGCTGGTCCGATCCTGAAGTAACTAACGATGATTGGTATCCGGTTAAAGAGGTTACTGCCCCTGCGATTGCAGCCGATGCCCAGAAATGTCCGCCCATGCGCGTACTGAAAACCATACCGGCGATTTCCTGCACCAAACTTTCTGACGGAAAATATCGGATGGATTTCGGAACCGAACTTACTGGTTGGCTCAAGCTGCACATGCGTGGACAGGCTGCTGGTGACACCATCACCATCCAATACGCCGACAAGCTCGAGAGGCTGCAAACCTACAATCAAATGGACCGTTTTATTTGCGCGGGTAAGCTTGTGGATGAATTTTGTTCTAAGTTCAACTACCACGGGTTTCGTTGGGCGATTATCGAAGGACTTGCAGAGGTACCGGAACTTGCGGATGCTGAGGCGCAGTCAATCGGTACGGACTTTGAAACGAGGGGTGGCTTCGAATGTTCCAGCGAACAACTCAACCGCATGCACAAGGTGAATCTTTGGACTATCCAGAGTCTGACTCAAAGCGGATACCTGTCGGACTGTCCACATCGTGAACGCCTTGGATACGGTGACGGTCAGGTTTCTATTGAGAGCTGTATGATGAATTTTATGATGCAGCCTTTTTATGATAAATGGTCTACCGATTGGTGTGACTTGGCAAATCCTATTACTGGCTATATACCTCACACCGCTCCGCAAGGAATTGGCGGTGGTGGTCCTGGTTGGGGCGGCGCTGCACAAGCTCTTACCTGGCGGAACTATCTCTATTATCATGATACACTGATTCTGAGGCGTAACCTCGAAGTCTGTCAACGGCATATTGCGGCAATTGAAGCCCATGCAAAGGATGGCATAGTCCGAAACTTAGGTGGGACGGGAGCAGGTTTCGTAGGTGACTGGGTTGCGCCCGGGCGTGGAATGGATACCATAAACCGACCTCCAGCAAATGCGGCAGCATTGTTTAATAATTGTTACCTAATCTATCTGCGCGAGCAATGGGCACAAATGGCCGTTGTCCTCGGGCGACAAGATGAAGCGATAGCCTGCCGCAAAGAATTGGAGCGCCTTCGGCCTCTGATCCACGCTGCCTTCTATGACAAAGACAAACAACTCTACGCTCTTGACGAACAATCTTATTACCTGATGCCTCTCATGACCGGAGTTGTACCAGAGGAACTGCGTCCGACCATCTTGAAAAAACTGGAGGAATGTATTCGGGTCACCCGCAAGGGTCACCTCGACACGGGAATGCTTGGAACCTATTTCCTGATGAATTACCTTATGGAAATTGGCCGCAACGACCTTTTGTGGTTGGTGGTGACCCAGAAGGACTACCCTGGCTGGGGATATATGCTTGAGCAGGGTGCCACCACCTGGTGGGAGCAGTGGAATGGCTATTGGTCACAGATTCATTCGTGCTTCACATCTTTGGATGGTTGGTTTTATCAAGGTTTGGCTGGAATTCGTCCAGACACATCGGCACCCGGATTCAAGAAGATCATCATCAAACCCGCTGTGGTTGGCGACCTGACATGGGTGAAATGTTATCACGACTCCCCTTACGGACGTATTGTCAGCAACTGGAAACTCGAGGGTCAGAAGTTGACGATGGAAATCACAATTCCCGCCAACACGACTGCCACTGTATATATCCCGGTCAACAATGCCGCTCAAGTGACTGAGTCCGGCAAACCAGCCGTCAAGGCAGTTGGGGTCAGATTCCTGCACATGGAAAACAACACTGCGGTTTATACTGTAGCTTCGGGATCTTATCGGTTTCAATCCGATTTGCCAGAAACAGTAAAATAAAGCACTTAAGAAAAAGCGACTTGATGCATATTAATAAATTGACATTCTTAACATTAGCCTTTCTGATGTTAATGCCATTGGTTGTCTTGCAAGCCACTGGTTCTACGAATCTACGCTGCGAGTTTCGCGTGAATCCGCTTGGCATTGATGCATCCCGTCCCCGGCTTAGTTGGGTAATCGAATCGATAGATAAAGGGGTGCTCCAGACGGCCTATCAGGTTGTAGTCGAAGGAGTCTGGGATACAGGAAAAGTACTATCGGATCAATCGCAGAATATTGAGTATGTTGGCAAGTCCCTCGTTTCCAGCACACGCTACAATTGGAAAGTTCGCGTGTGGGACAATTACGGGAAAGTTTCCGGTTGGAGTAAACCTGCGATGTGGACTATGGGGCTTATGAAGCCAGAAGACTGGACGGCTCGATGGATTAGTACGGAAATGGATGCGCAGATAGTACCCACGCCCCATGCGACACAACCAAAACCCCACGACGAGCCTTATGTCAGGCGGGTATTCGATCTTGCAGCTATGCCTACATCCGCCCTGGCGACAGTCAATGTCATGGGATTCTATGAGCTCTATGTGAATGGGAAAAAGGTGAGCCCGAACATCATGGGGCCCGCTCTTTCGAACTATGGCAAACGTTCGCTGTACGAATCCTATGACCTTGCGTCCTATCTGCGGAAAGGCCACAACTGCATCGGGCTGTGGCTTAGCCGGGGTTGGTATTGGAAAGTGCTCGACGGTCGACCTAACCCCAACGTGCAACACGAAACAGCAATTGCGCGGATGCAACTCGATTTGATCGTGGACGGCCACCAGCAGCGGATTGTCACAGACGGGGAATGGCACTGCAAATCAAGCGGACGTAGTCTGCTTGGCCTATGGAGTTGGAACAAAATGGGTGGTGAACAGGTGGATGCACGTCAGGATGACCCTCGCTGGTCCGATCCAGAACCAACTAACGGCGATTGGTATCCTGTCAAAGAGGTTGCTGCCCCTGCGATTCCAGCCGATGCCCAGAAATGTCCGCCCATGCGCATACTGAAAACCATACCGGCGATTTCTTGCACCAAACTTGCTGACGGAAAATATCGGCTGGATTTCGGAACCGAACTTGCCGGTTGGCTCAAGCTGCGCATGCGCGGGCAGGCGACAGGCGATACCATCACCATCCAATACGCCGACAAGCTTGAGCGGCTGCAAACCTACAATCAAATGGACCGCTACATTTGCGGGGGTAAGTCAGGAGAAGAGTCTTGTTCGAAGTTCAACTACCATGGATTCCGTTGGGCAATCGTGGAAGGACTTACCACAGCACCGGAGCTTGCGGACGCCGAGGCGGAGTTGATAGGCGCTGACTTTGAAACACGTGGGAGTTTCGCCTGTTCCAGCAATCAACTAAACCGCATGCACAAGGTGAATCTCTGGACCATCCGGAGTCTGACTCAAAGCGGATACCTGTCGGACTGTCCGCATCGGGAACGCCTGGGATACGGTGACGGCCAGGTTTCTATTGAGAGCTGTATGATGAATTTCATGATGCAGCCTTTTTATGATAAATGGTCCACCGATTGGTGTGATGGAGCAGATCCCAATAACGGCTACATGCCTCACACCGCACCACAATACAAGAGTGGCGGCGGTGGCCCGGCGTGGGGCGGAGCGGGGCAGGCCTTGACCTGGAGGAACTACCTCTATTATCAGGACGCGAGGATTGTGGAGCGGAATCTTGACGCCTGCCGCCGTCACATCGAAGCCATTGAAGCCAATGCGAATGAAGGCGTCGTCCGCGTCTTTGGCCGGCAATGGGATTTCATCGGCGACTGGGTTCCGCCTGAGCGCGGATTGGATACAAAGAACTGGCCACCCAAGCCTGCGGCGGAGTTGTTTAACAACTGTTATCGGCTATATCTACGCGAGCAATGGGCACAAATGGCCGATGTCCTCGGGCGACATGATGAAGCGATAGCATGCCGCAAAGAATTGGAGCGCCTCCGCCCTTTGATCCACGCAGCCTTCTATGACAAAGACAAACAACTCTACGCTCTTGACGAACAATCTTATTACCTGATGCCGCTCCTGACCGGCGTCGTTCCGGATGAATTACGTCCGACCATCCTGAAAAAACTGGAGGAATGTATTCGGGTTACGCGTAAAGGACATCTCGACACGGGAATGCTTGGAACCTATTTCTTGATGAATTACCTTATGGAAATTGGCCGCAATGACCTTTTGTGGTTAGTGGTGACCCAGAAGGACTACCCTGGCTGGGGATATATGCTTGAGCAGGGTGCCACCACCTGGTGGGAGCAGTGGAATGGCTATTGGTCTCAGATTCATTCGTGCTTCACATCTTTGGACGGTTGGTTTTATCAAGGTCTGGCTGGAATTCGTCCAGACAAATCTGCACCCGGATTCAAGAAGATCATCATCAAACCCGCCGTGGTTGGTGACCTGACATGGGTGAAATGTTATCACGACTCCCCCTACGGTCGCATAGTCAGTAACTGGAAACTCGAGGGTCAGAAGTTGACGATGGAAGTAACAATTCCCGCCAACACCACTGCCACTGTCTATGTTCCTGTCAACAATGCCGCTCAAGTGACAGAGTCCGGCAAACCAGTCGTCAAGGCAATTGGCGTCAGATTCCTGCACATGGAAAACAACAATGCGGTTTATACTGTTGGTTCAGGAACTTACCGGTTTCAATCTACACTTGCAGAGACCATTATACAAAATACAAAATGAGAAACCAGATTAAATATTATTGATTGCAATTTCATTAGACTTAATAGCATTTTTTTTGCAGCTCAAAAAGAAGAAACTTAACTAAATATAATTTTTATGCTTGCAAAACAGTTAAGTCCAAATGATATTTCATGCTATAAGCAAGAAAAATATTGGATAGCTAAAATCTGATATCAATGTTAGATACAATTCGTAAAAATAATGCTAATAAGAAATTTTAATTCAATGTTATTGGTTTGAAAATAAAAATTTTACTAAATGGAGTAGCAATCTCTATATCCCATGGTTGTATGTGCTTGAAAGTCAGTTGATGAATAAAAAACACAAAATTTCACTCAGAATGTCTGCAGAACGGAATCCGAAAAGCAAAGGAAATGTGTGTCAGATTTATTATTTTGCAGTGAATTGATAAAGAAAAGTTTTATAAAACAAGTAATAATTACTAAATAATTTATCTAAGTTCAATATGACCAAATCAATAATCACACTCTTGTTTTTATTTATTTTTACACATCCTAGTTTCGCTCAAAAAGATCATGCCAAAAACAGTGCTGTTTTGTTGGCTGCCAATCAAAATACTAAAATAGAAGTTGTAACGGATGCTAGCAACAAAGTGAAAGATGTTGAATCCCCCATGAATAAAGAAGTTAAATCTGTGAATAATCTTTTACAAAAAGGTTTTCTAAATCCTCCTGATTCATCCCGTCCAGGCGTTTATTGGTATTTTATGGATGGGAACATTTCGAAGGAAGCCATTACTGCTGATTTGGAATCAATGAAAAAGGTTGGTATAGGTACAGTGCTTTTTCTGGAAGTTAATGTTGGTGTTCCCCGAGGGAAAGTCAACTTCATGAGCGATGAATGGATGAATCTATTTACACATATTGTTCGTGAATCGGAGCGGTTAGGCATTACAATAAACCTTGGTGTTGGTCCCGGCTGGACAGGAAGTGGTGGCCCATGGGTTACGGGAGCTCAGTCAATGAAGCATTTAGTCTGTAGTACGATCACAGTATCCGGTAATGAAAATGAAAAAAAAATAATTCTTGCCAAAGCTGCACCTGTGAAACCATACTTTGGAGAAAGTTCATTTACTCCAGAACTTAAACAACGATGGTTGGACTATTATGAAGATGTTGTAGTACTGGCTGTTCCAACCCCAACTGGAGATTCCAAAATTAGCGACATTTACGAAAAAGCCTTGTATTATCGTGATCCATATTCTTCTAAGCCGGGGGTGAAGGCTTTTATTCCATCTTTTGCTGACTATTTAGAACCACTTCAAGGATCAGTTATTTCGCCTGATAAAATCATTGATGTTACTCGTTTTTTGAAATCGGACAGTGTATTGGATTGGAAAGTGCCTCTAGGAAATTGGACGATTATGCGCTTTGGAAGTAGAAATAACGGAGCAGTTACCCGCCCTGCCCCACTTCCCGGCGTGGGATTTGAATCTGACAAGTTTGATACTACTGCCATTAGTGCTCATTTAGCAAGTTTTACCGGTAAGTTGCTTAAACGAATTGGTATGCCAGAAAAAAATCAACAAGGAGGTTTAAAAATGCTCCACATTGACAGTTGGGAAATGGGGGTACAAAACTGGACAGCGAAATTGAGGGAAGAATTTACTAAACGACGTGGATATGACCCGCTACCATTCTATCCTGTTTATGCCGGATTAGTGGTTGAGAGTTTGGAAAAGAGTGAACGTTTTTTATGGGATTTACGCCAAACTGCTCAGGAACTTGTAATCGAAAATAATGCGATATATATAAAAAAGTACAGTCAAAAATATAATCTGGGCCTTTCTATCGAACCTTACGATTTGAACCCAACAGCCGATATGGAATTGGGGGCAGTTGCCGATATTCCAATGGGTGAATTTTGGAGTAACGGTTTTGGATTCAATACTTCCTTCAGTTGTATTGAAGCTACTTCCATAGCACACATTGAAGGTAAAAAAGTGGTTGCGGCTGAGGCATTTACCGCTCGTAGTGATGCTTGGAAACAGTATCCAGGGTCGATGAAAAATCAAGGTGACTGGGCTTTTGCTGCTGGCATTAATAAATTCATGTATCATACCTATCAGCACCAGTCCTTACCCGAAAACCTGAAACCGGGCATGACCATGGGACCGTATGGCGTACATCACGACCGTAGCCAAACCTGGTGGTCGATGGTCGATGGATATCATAAGTATGTAGCTCGTTGCCAATATATTTTGCAACTTGGAAAACCCGTAGCAGACATTCTTTATCTGACTCCAGAAGGAGCACCACAGGTATTTCGTGCACCGGCTTCTGCACAAACAACGGCTGATGATTTGACTAATTCATTTTCATCAAGTGTAAAAGGAGACTTTCTTCCCGACCGCAAAGGATATAATTTTGATGGTTGTACGCCTTCTCAGATATTAAAAGCAACAGTAAGTAAAGGTAAAATTATTTTTCCATCTGGAGCAACATATAGCTTGCTGGTTTTACCCAAGACTGAAACAATGACTCCTGCAATGATAACCAAAATTGAATCGTTGGTAAAAGCCGGTGCCATTGTTATTGGTAATCCGCCACGAAAATCACCAAGCTTAGTAAATTACCCTGAATGTGACAGGCAGGTTGTAGAAAAAGCAACATCGATGTGGGGAGGATTAACATCCCCGGAGGAAATTTCAAAACGGATATTGGGTAAAGGTAAAATCTATTGGGGAGGAGCATTCACACAAATGAAGTATCCGGAACTATACCCTAATTATTACAGTACCACTTCCTTACTAAGGGAAATGGGGATTCTGGAAGACTTTATGTCAACAGGCCCCGTACGATATACACATCAGATGATTGAGTCCGGCGATGTTTATTTCGTTTCGAATAAAACTAATTTCACCATAAATACAGACTGTTTATTCAGGGTGAAAAAAGGAACGCCGGAATTGTGGAATCCAATGACAGGTGATACTCGTCAGTTGTCTGACTATGTTGTGCTTAATGGTCAGATTCAAATCCCGTTGCAATTTCAGCCTTACGAAAGCTATTTTATCGTTTTCAATAAAAAAAGACAAGCCAAAACAGGGAATAATCTGATAAGTATAAATTTTTCCGAACCCGTGGTTTTGTCTGAAATTAGCACTCCATGGAAATTATCGTTTGATTCGATATGGGGTGGCCCTACGGATATCACATTTGATAAACTAGAAGACTGGACAACCAGATCAGAAGAAGGGATAAAATATTATTCAGGAACAGCCATTTATCATACTGTGATTAACCTCACTGAAAAAACGATAACTGATAAAAGTTCTGATATTTTTATCGACCTAGGTGAAGTAAACAATATGGCAAGAGTACGGGTGAACGGCAAAGATATGGGTGTGGTTTGGGCAGCTCCTTTCCGTTTGAAAATCTCAGATGCAGTAGTCGTTGGTGAAAATAAAATCGACATTGAAGTGGCAAACTTATGGCCAAACAGGTTGATTGGTGACGAACAAAAGCCGGATGATGGTATTGTGAATAGACAATGGCCTGAATGGTTACAAAAAGGCACTCCACGTACATCGGGCAGGTTTACATTTACTACATTTAAACATTATTATAAAGATTCAAAATTATTAAAATCGGGTTTGATGGGACCGGTGAAAATAATAAGCTTAAAAAACACAAAGTAATCGTGAAGATTTATTTTACTTATTCTGTTCTTCGCAATTTGGGTTCAAGCTCAATTAATTGCTGAATCTGCCACTTAATTGAATGATTTGAAAATGAAATGCAAAAGAATGGCTTAAAAACCGGAAGATTTCTATTTCTAAACTCAAATCAGGTATGTATTTGATTCAATTTAGAATAATTTATAGTCCTAAATGGACTAAACTGATAACGAGATTTCATGGCGTAAATAAAGTGAAATTGGATACCTTTAGATGCATATCTCAGTTTTCAGAATCTCAAAGATCGACTGTCATGTGCTAATACTTAAATATTTCAGATTTTTCAAACAAAAACTATATTCATATAAATTGTAATTTCACTATGAGAACAACTAGAAGACAAATTATTCTTTTGATTTGTATAATGATTTCAATTATCGCTTATACACAAGTTAAGCAAACCGAAAAGTCGATGGACGAAATGTGGGGCGATAAATCAATCAAAAATAACGCTGGTAAATTGGATAAAACCAGATTGTTTGATGATAGTAATTTTGGGATGTTTATACATTTTCGACTATATTCTGACTTGTAAGGTAAATGGAAAGATAAAACATACTATGGTATAGGTGAATGGATTATGAATTCAAATATGGCCAATATTCCGGTGAATGAATACAAAGAAATAGCTAAAAATTTCAATCCAATACTCTTTAATGCGAAAGCAATAGTACAATTGGCGAAAGATGCCGGTATGAAATACATTATCATTACAAGCAAACATCACGATGGATTTGCTATGTTTAAATCAAAAGTAGATTCATTCAATATTGTAGATACTACTCCTTACGGACGCGATCCAATGAAAGAGCTTTCGACCGAATGTCGCGCACAGGGATTGGGTTTTGGATTCTATTATTCTCACAATCAGGACTGGACAACTCCTGGCGGAATGAAAGGTCCGAAAACGTATCAAGATGGAACATCAGCGACTTTCGATGATTATTTTTATAAAAAATGCTTGCCACAAGTTAAGGAGATTTGCAGCAATTATGGACCAATAGATTTTGTATGGTTTGACACACCCGGAGATATGAAAAAGGAATTGATTGCTCAACTGGCTGAAGTTGTAAATAAAATGCAACCTAATGCTATGCTTTGTAGTAGGGTCGGTTTTGGCTATGGTGATTATGCTAGTCTTGGCGACATGGAAGTACCACTACATAATATAAAGGGGCTTTGGGAAACTTGCGATACAAATAATGATTCGTGGAGTTACGCATGGTACGATAATAATTTTAAAAGTCCGAAAGAAATATTACACCGTCTTGTTTCAACAGTTGGTCGTGGGGGTACTTACCTCCTGAATATAGGACCAAATGGAAAAGGAATTGTTCCAAATATTGGGGCAAATATTCTTCTGGAAGTTGGCAAATGGTTAAGTAAATATCCGCAGGTTGTATATAAAGCTGGTCCGTCACCTTGGGGTCATGCGCTTCCCTGGGGCGATGTGACCACTAATGGAAATTCAATGTATTTGTCGATTTTTGATTATCCCAAAGATGGTAAAATTTATTTGCCAGGGATAAAAGATAAAATAAGTAAGGTCGCATTGATAAATGGAAGTAAAGCGGATAAAATTTCTATTTCTCAGCAGAATAACTGGGTAATTTTAACTTTACCTGCTCGCCCAACAGAAAAACTCGCTACTGTAGTTGAGCTTCAATTTGCCAATAAAGTTGAAAACTTAAAGGTCGATACAATTATTGGTATTGCTCCCAATATTGAAACAAAACTAAGCGTCGAATTTGCTGAAACCACTAATGTAAAAGCAACAAAGAAAAGCTGGATGGAAAAATTTGGCGAATGGAAACACGTAAAACAAGTAACCAACTGGACGCCTGAAGCCAAAGTGGTCTGGACAATTAATGTTCAACAAGCTGGATTCTATTATGTTGACATTGTTTACAAAGGCGAAAAAAAATTAGTATGGAAAATTTCAACAGCTGAGGGTGAATTTATTCAAAATCAACAAGGTTCTACCGAAAAATACCAATCGTATCCTATGGGACTGATTGAATTTAAAAAGGCAGGTAAACATACAATCGACGTTTCATTGGTAGAAGGAAACCCTTTAACAGCTAGCCTTGAATCGCTGAAATTAAGACCAATAGATTACTAATTTACACTACTTATAATAAAATCGTAGTTCTAATGCTTACTTTTGCTTTATTAAATTTTAAACTCAAATAATATATAATCAGAAATAAACTCCAGTAATTAAAATGAAACAAAAAAAACTTTTGTTAATGCTTTTAGTCAGCTTTTCAATGCTGTCTTCTGCTCAGGATTTCAACGTATCAAAGTGGATACAACCAGTACCCGAAACCGCTAAATTCGGATTGCCCGATTATATGGTTTGGTGTGGCAGTATGATTAAAGGGAATGATGGTAAATACTACCTTTTCTATAGTCGCTGGCCGCGCGTGAAGGGTCATTTTGCTTGGGTAACAGATAGCGAAGTGGCTGTTGCCGTGTCCAATTATCCAACAGGTCCGTATAAACATGTAAAAGTAGTATTGCCCAAAAGGGATAAAAAATACTGGGATGCCGATGTAACACATAATCCAACCATTTATAAGTTTGGTAAAAAGTATTACTTGTATTATATGGGAACAAGAGGAACGAAAATATATACCTCAACAGTTTCTACAAGCGATCCGGGTTGGTGGGAATATCGTAATAATCAGCGCATTGGAGTGGCAGTGTCAAATTCACCGCTTGGCCCCTGGAAAAGACCGGATAAACCAACCATCGATACCACCATGCATAGTTTCGACCATCAGATGTGTGCTAACCCTGCAGTAACACAGCGTCCTGACGGTAAGATTTTGATGGTATACAAAGGTGTGAGCGAAGGAAAAATGCCATTTGGTGGTGTGGTGTTGCACGGTGCAGCTCTTGCCGACAAACCCGAAGGACCATTTAAAAAACTACCAAACCGCATTTTCGTGAAAGATTCGGTGAAATTTGCAGCCGAAGATCCGTATATCTGGTATCAACAAGGGAAATATTGGGCAATTGTAAAAGATTTTAAAGGTTCGTTTACCAATGCCGGATTAAGTTTGGCACTTTTCGAATCTTTGGATGGGCTCGATTGGAAACCATCAAAAAATGCCCTGGTCACAACTGCCCAAATTCCGTGGGTTAACGGAACAAAAAAAGTTACCAAGTTGGAACGTCCTCAATTATGGCTTGATAAAGGCATTCCAAAAGTATTGTTTTGTGCCGTGTACGATGGTGATGATAACTACAATGTGGCGATACCGCTGATAATGACCAAATAAATCCTAATCTATTAATGCATACACGTAGGTCCTTATTGATTTTACTTTTAGTATTGAAATTGACCACAAGTAAGGGGCAATGCAATTGTCATTTGGAACTGTGTGATAAAAGATACAACGAGATAGCCTATCTGACCACGCATAATGCATTTAATTCAAATCAGGATCATTTTATGTTTCCTAATCAGGAGTTTAACATCACGCGTCAACTAACCGATGGTGTGCGTGCTCTAATGATTGATGTATATGAAAAAGATGGAGTTCCAACTGTTTATCATGGTAATTCGATATTAGGGTCAGAACCATTGAGTTATAATTTGAATGAAATTCATGATTTTCTAATACATAATCCAAAAGAAGTTGTTACGATAATTTTTGAGTGTTACGTGAGTGCTGATGTTATTGAAACTGCTTTGAAGAATGCGGATTTGTTGACAATGACTTACACTATAACCAAAAACGCCCAATGGCCAACTTTACGAGAACTAATTGATACTAACAAGAGATTGATGATATTTTCTGATAAAAATGATGCTTCGATAAATCAAAAATGGTATCATTATGTATGGGATTATGCAGTTGAGACCTCTTTTTCGGCAGTAGAAACTTCAGATTTAAATAGTTCTTTTAATCGGGGAAATGCCTCTAACTATCTATTTATTTTAAATCATTTTCTAGTGAACAAAACCCTTGGGACAGGAAGTAAATCTAACGCAAAAACAGCTAATTCCAATCCATTTATGATAAATCGAATCAACAATTTCAGGACTGAAACAGCTAGATTTCCCAATTTTATTACTGTTGATTTTTACGACATTGGAGATTGTATGGAAAATGTTAATAAACTGAATCAAGTACAGAATATAACTGTTACAGGTTTTGATTTGAATGAAGCTGCGACTTTAATGCCCAATCCGTTGATAATTAATTCTGTAATACAAATGCCGAAAGCAGCCAGACCTCCGTTTTATTTGCAACTTTATAGCTTTAATGGTGAAAAGGTTAGAGATAAATCCAAAATATGGGAGACTCAATTTAAATTAGAAAGGAATGATTTAACTAAAGGAATCTATTTATTGATAATTACAGATGTAGAACAGCGAGTATATTGCCTTAAAGTAATTGTAAATTAGAGATTCTCACAACATTTACCATAAGCTATCAGATACGATTTTTAAAGAATCGTATCTGATAGCTTTTTTTTGTAAACGATTACGACGATTTTATCTGTTTTGTAAACGATTACAACGTTTTTTTTTAGAATTCAGTAATTTCATTCTTTCTAATTAATTAACTTTGTGATTAGACATAGTTGACAAATTTAAT
>CAIWIS010000470.1 GCA_903912795.1 uncultured Bacteroidales bacterium | reverse complement strand
GTGATTATCATTCTATTGATGTGTATACTCCAATAAGTAAAGAATATACCTATTCAAACGGACTTAATAGTACAAATAGCATAAAAAAACAATTTGATTCGTATTCAGGTGCGCCATTATTTATTATACGAGGTGGTCGTACTTCATGTCCATACGAAGCGCAAGAGGTAGTTGAATTTTCTACAACAAACAAAGGTAAGCCGCTTGGTGTAGCTACTTTGAAAATTGAAAAACCTGATTTGAAAGTTGCCAATCCGTATGCTACCGAAATTCCAAGCGGAAAGGATGCAAGCTACAAAATTACGTTATCCAACTTATCCGAAAGTAACACTGCCGGATGGTATATGCTTTCGGTCGACGAAAAAACAAATACGAAAGGGGCAATAATTACAGTAGATGGACAAACTCTTGGGAATGGAAAATTATATTTTGTGGTACCGGGAGAACCAATGGAAAAGGTGTTGAAAATCAGGCAGTCGAGTCTTGATGAATTAGATTACAAGGACATTACACTCTTGCTAAGTTCAACTTGTCAGAGCGACATTAACTCGTCCATTGTTCTTTCTGCTCAGTTTGTACCTTCATGTTCTGATATTACGCTAGAAATAGCCAATAAAATAGTAAATGCTACAACTTCTGATGTATTGCCAATTAAACTTACAAATTATAATCGCGATTATAAAAACTTTGGTGGTATTGTGTTGAAATACAAAACAATTAATCAAGATGAAACGCAATGGACTACCATTCGTAAGTTTATTAATAATCCTTCAATATTAGCATCTGATCAAATTAGCCAAAATATTACTGGTGCAACGATAAATTACGACTATTCAATGAAGAATAACACGGATCAAACGTATCAGTTTAAGGCGTTTACCGTGTGTGCTTTCGGAACTGGAACAGTTCAAAATGAGTCGGAAGTAATAACTGTAATTAAAGATATGGTAACACCAACAGCACTTGGATCGCCATCGCCTTCAAATGGTGTGTTAACTCCTGAGTCGGAAGTGTCAATTACTTTCAACGAAGAGATTCAAAATAGCTTGTTAAATAGCACGAATATGAAAGTGGAAGGTGTGTTGAATGGAAGTACTTTGAAACACAACGTAGGTCTCGAATTTACAGGGACAACCGAAGCTTATACCGAGCAACAATTTAATTTACAGGCTGTTCCGGTAAGTATCGAGGGTTGGGTAAGAATAAATCAGGTAAATGCAAATGGAACTTTATTTGCAATAGGCGAAGGTGCAAATCAACTAAAACTACAGTTGACCGGAAACACTCTGAAAGCAATTGCAGGTACCGAAGAATTTACAGGAAATATTAACGAAGACCTTAACTGGCAATATCTCGCAATTGGCTTTAATCCGACCTCCAAAAAATTAACTGTTAACATTACAGGCCAATACAACAATAATGTTAAAGTTATCGACCAAACAATTGTTGGTACTATTGAGCCAAGTGGTCGTTTGTATGTTGGTAAGGGTTACAAAGGAAATATGACACAGTTGTCGATGTGGATGAAAGACCGCGATTTAGAAGCTATGGCCGTTGATAGAAATATCTCGAAATCGGGACGTTAATCAGGTTTGATGGGCTACTGGCCTCTAAACTAAGCATCAGGAACTTTAGCAGCCGATAAAGTGAAAAGCAGAAGCTTAACATTGAAAACCAATTGGTTTATCGACCCTAAGGGCAAGGCAATTCAATTCAATGGTTCTCCCGAAAAAGTATTAATCAATACAGGTGCAATTCCAATTTTGAGTCAACAAGATTTCAGTCTTGAGTTCTGGTTTAAAACAAATAATGCGGAAAATGTTATTCAAAAAAACACCACCATGTTCTCGTGTGGCAAAGGTGTGGGCGATTTGGATATTAATAATAAGCTGTCTGTCGGTTTTGATGCAGTTGGAAAACTTAGCATTTATGCAAACGGAAATGCGCACATTATCCCTGTTCAATCTATTCAGGATAATTTATGGCACCATTTTGCTATGAGTGTGAAGCGTGGTGGAAATACAATTGTACTTGTTGATGGTGTTGAAAAATATCAAGTTATTTCAAGCAAATTTAGTGGTCTTGTAGGTGCTGAAAT
>CAIWIS010000469.1 GCA_903912795.1 uncultured Bacteroidales bacterium | reverse complement strand
TTCAGCAAATATTTTAATTTTCTTTTCCAAGGTTTTATCTACCTTAAATAGTTTGCCCGACTTGTCGATGGAGATTAACTTGTCCTGCGATAAAATTGGTAGCGATAGAATTAGGAATACAAGAAATAATTGAAGTTTTTTCATGAGATAATAAATTTTAAAATTGCCCCCTAACCCCTTAAAGGGGGAATAAGACGGGTATTATGATTGTTTATTATATATAATCAGTTTATTCATTATCAATACTATACATCAACCGAGCCTGAATCCTGTCTTCTTTTTTGAGGTCGGATAAGGTGAAAAGCAATTTCAGAAAATTGCCGTAAGTAGTTTCACTAATTTCTTCGTCGAGTTTTTGTTCCAGTACGTTGGCAAAACTTTGTGAGGGTTTAGCTGCTTTGGGGCCAATGGATATAGTTTGATAAGAGCTTATGCCGGCTAATTTTGCAGCTGCTTGTAGGGCAGTTTCCATTCCACCTAACTCGTCAACCAATCCGCGTGTTTTAGCGTCAGTGCCTGTCCACACTCTGCCCTGTGCCAACGATTTAATGCTGTCAATCGTAAGATTACGACCGTCGGAACAGCGCTTTACAAACAATTCGTAGCCGCTATTTATGCGGGCTTGCATTTTGTGGCGTTCGTTTTCGTTCATGGCGCGCTTTTCAGTATAACTGTCGGCCATTTCGTTTGTTTTTACGCCATCGAAGGTTAGTCCCACTTTCTGATACAGCTTTTCGGCATTGGGCATTAGTCCAAAAATACCAATAGAGCCGGTTATGGTGGTAGGTTGTGCCACAATTTTGTTGGCCATGCTCGCAATGTAATATCCTCCCGAAGCGGCATAATTGCCCATCGATACTACAATTGGTTTTTTTGTTTTGAGCATCGACAGTATGTGATGAATTTTTTCTGATTCAAAAGCACTTCCGCCCGGAGAGTTTACGCGCAAAACCACTGCTTTTACCGAATTGTTGTTTTTAAGCATCTGATACACACTTGTTACCAATTTCGCATTGATATCGTTCCGGCCTGAGCCAATGTTGCCGGACAAATACACTACTGCAATTTTGTTTTTATCGCTGGCATGTCCGCGGCTTTTTTTAGAAATTTTATAATGTGTCAGGCGTTTAATTTTTAGCTCATTGGGAGCAATTTTATTAATTATAGTATCAGCCTCATTTGTATAAACCAAGGTATCCACCATTTTTAGTGCTTTCAATTCGTCGGTTTGTTTTAGTCCGGCAAAATCGGTTGCAATTCCGTTCAATTTGTCGCTGGATATTTTGCGCGCCGTACCTACTTCGTTGAGCACAACTCCCCACATCGAATTAAGATAGGCTGTAACCTGACTGCGATTAAAATCGCTCATCGACGTTTCGGTAAATGGCTCTACTGCCGATTTATAGTTACCCACTTTTACCACTTGCATTTCTACACCCAATTTGTCGAGTGCATTTTTATAAAACATTGGTTGAGCCGACAGACCTTTAAAATCGACTGTGCCGTACGTGTTGAGCATCAATTTATCGGCAACCGAAGCCAGATAATAATTGCTTTGCGTGTAATTGTCGGCGTAAGCGTAAATAAACTTGCCCGATTTTTTAAAATCGATCAGTGCTTCACGTATTTCGCGTATGGCAGCATAACCACCCTCTAACGAGCCATTTACCAGAAATATTCCTGAAATTTTCTCGTTATTTTTGGCGTAAGCAATGTTTCGTAATACATCGTTGAGACCGGTAGTTTTTTTTGTGTCGAAAGTAAAAACAGAAAATGGGAATCCTTTTGGTTTAGTTGCATAATCAACCAAACTACCCGTCAAATCGAGTTGATATACATAAGTTGTGCGTGGTTTTGCTGCCATTGAGTATAAAGCAAAACATAAAATGACAAAAATCAGAACAATTATTTTTCTCATGTTACTTAGTAGTTAATTTATATGACTTAAT
>CAIWIS010000468.1 GCA_903912795.1 uncultured Bacteroidales bacterium | reverse complement strand
GTCCAAACCCATCGTAGGTAAAAGTTTTTGCCCATACTTTGTTTGTAGCATCGGCCTCAAAGTAAGGTTCTGACACGCGATACACCATTCCTTTCCTTTTTCCGGAAACAAAATCATTTTCGGTGTAATATTCAGTTGTTACCGATATTTTTTTCTCGTTCAATCCGTAAGTGTCGGTCTGAATGGCACGACCTAATTGATCGTACCACACAACTACCGGCGCACTTCCCGAGGCTTCGGTATAACTGTTGTATTTTGCACCATTTACATCACCTGAACCTGCCCATTGCAGCGTCGAAGCTTTTCGTAAACCATTTGGGTAAATGGTTTCTTTTAACTGCCCGAAAGCGGTATACTTGTAACTTGTTGTGTTTCCTCGGGCATCGGTTTCACTATCAAGCAATCCGGTACTTTCATTCCAATCGTAGGTTGTTGTTTCACCAAGTACATTGGTTTTCGACCGCAGGTATTGACCGGCATTGGCTTCAGTTGTTGAACTTTCGTAGTATTTAACAGTAGATCCTCTTGTTTTATTGTTTGCTGTAATGGCTATATTCTGAGGATGACCCCACTGATCAAAATTTGAATAGCTTGTGGCTACGCTATTCGCATCACCCGGGTCTACAGTTTCAGTTTTGCCAACTATTTTATACGGATTTGTCTCATCGTAGGTAAACGAATAACTGGTTTGCCGGGTAAACGATTTTCCGTCCTGTGTGCGGGTAGTAATCACAGTCGCTGGCAAATAAGGTGTTTTATTTTCAGGCCCTGTAAATGTCGTAACTGTAGTAGTGGTTAAATCACCGGTTACGGTAGTTTGCGTCAAACTAGTTGGCCAGCCGGCATAATCGGTGGTCGTGGTCTGTGTCAGATTTTTTAATGCATCGGTATTATTCTGAATGTGCACAAAAGGTATATATCTTTTTAAAGCACTAGTAATTACTTTAACTTTATTAGTTTGACTTAAACTCGATATATCACTATTTCCTCCAATTGTTGAGATGTATTGACTGCTCAAAGCGGGGAAATAATAGGGATTTAGTAGTTGAGAATCATTTAAATCGTAATGAACAAAATCATAATTACTTATCGTTTCAACATTATTATCATTGTTGCTCGTTTTCAAAACCGCAAAACCCAGGAATCCCTTTCCTGCTGTGTGATACTTTGGAGCTTCAAACGAATAAACTGTTTTACTACCATCTATATGAGTATGCGTATCTACTATTAACAAAGGAGCTCTCAAGGGTCGTATTTTGGCATTTAATTCATTAGCATTGTAAGTTTCATATTCCGAGAAATTCTTATAGCTTACACTTTCAGTTAATACCATACCGTTGGTTACGCTATAAACCAGATTTTGGTGATTGGCATTAGGGATAGTTAGTGCGTACAATGAACTTCCTGATGCAAAAATAAAATCTGAAATGCCATCATTGTTTATATCTGTAACGGTAGAGAGGCCTGTCACAGGTATGTAAGAAGTTATGGTTATGGGTTCAGTTAAAAATACACCATTGCCTTTATTAATATAGATCTTCCACTCCGTGTTATCATATACCCATTCTTCAATAAACTCTAGATTGCTAGGATTATAAGGATCTGTAGGGTCATAATATGGATTTGGTACATATACAGAATGATTATTATTATTTGAGTAAAAACAATCTATTAAACCATCGCCATTTAAATCAACAAATTCACTACCG
>CAIWIS010000467.1 GCA_903912795.1 uncultured Bacteroidales bacterium | reverse complement strand
ATTGGACATAAAATTGTAAGAGTTTCGGACTTGTCCCGAGCATCGGGATTATAAATCCCTATAATACAATATGTTGGGATTCCAAAAATCCCAACGACGGTGCGCAAATTCCTATATCCGGTGAGACGGGTTGTATTTAGCTCACAAATATATGAAATATGGCTCAATATCGCTCAATTTTTGAGCTTTATTTTTTTTTATAATGAGCCATAACGATAGTCTGCGGAAAAACCCAATTTTTTTCCAAAAATACACAATATTTCGTTTGGTGGCCTTTTAAAGCTTCACAAATTTCAATTAAATTTTAATTGTTGAAAAACGGAGTTGAAAAAAGTTGAAGTGGCAAATGAGCTTAAAAAAAGCTGTTTGGAGCCTAGAAAACAAGTTTATGGCATTCATATATTTGTATATCAATATTTTAAGCTTTTCGAGGCCATCTAGGATATTGGCGCAGCGAGGCTTTGATAACTGCAAATGCCCACGCTGCAAAACTGGTATAATGCAAGCCATTGAAACGCTTCCACCAATTCGTTCGCCTGATAATGTGTTTTTTTCCGATTCTCGGGACGTCGGAATACCTCGCTCAGCATAGGTTAAAATGCAAATGGCTCGGCATAGCGTCTTTCGCTATGTCGGGTTAAAAGCAAGAGCTCCTGCTTTGCATATTTAAAACAAATATAATATTAAAAGTGGGAGCTTTTATTTTAGCCGAGCGTAGGATGGAGCCAACTCTCAGCGACCAGCGCAAGGTGTTACGCTATGGAGAGCGGGGGGTTTTTTTAACGCACGTTCAATATCAAGTTTTAAATCACTATTTCTACCGAACGTGCATTTAGTTGTTTCCTATTCTTTTATTTCAAGAATTTTAATTTTTTCTTTTTCAAATTCTTCTGCTGTGATAACTTTCTCGTCAAGAAGTTGTTTCAATTCACGAAGTTTTACCGCCTTAGAACTGCTGCTTTGTATTTTCTGAATGCTTGGTTGGGTTTCAGTTTCTGCTGTAAGTGGCTGTAAATTATAGGTGTGCGAAGGACTATACTTCAATGTCCAAAGGAAAGGCACCCAAACAAATAGTCCACCAATGATTGCACCAATGTCAGCTTCTTCATTTTTGGTTATGTCTGTAATTAAAGGTTTAAATCCTTCCTTTTCTATTCTTATATCGATGGTGCTCCCCACAATTTTTGTGTCTGTATGTCTATATGGAGTTTGACCCACCATTTCACCGTCAACATATAGTTTTGCATTAGAAGGATTACTGACAATCATAGTCGAACTTGAGCAACTAGTAAATAATATAACTACTGCCAAAGAAAAACTGATAACTTTTTTACTTTTATTCATAATTTGTTTTGTGTTGGGAAAATAGAATTTTATTTTTTTTGTTTTATTTTCTTTAAAGAGTAAATAAATAGAGAAACTCCAATTGTTAGCAGAATTATGCTGCCAGCAAGATATCCTTTTCCATATTCAGTCAAACTATTGAATAATTCAATGCATTTGATTGCTAAATAGCTCGAGTAAAGAATAATAATGATAGAGATTGAAATAAGAAAGTATTTCATGTTGTTTGTTCGTTAATTTAGCAAGGTAAGAGCAAATCAGAATATTCTGATTTGCTCTTAAGAAATAAATTATTTTTTTACAATTGTTGTAGTTGGAGTATACAAACCACCAGTAATTGCAGAAAGTAAACCATCAACAAATGAATGAGTTACTGTAACTGTATAATCCTTAGCACCGCCAGCCATTTCTTTCACATCCGCAATTCCAACCGGAACTAATCCTGCAATTAAGAAATGGTTATGACCAACCTTTTTTTCTCCTGTTTGTGAACCACTACCAATGGTAGCTGTAACAGTGTAACAAGAAGTCATAATAACGCAAACTCCCAAAACAAAAGCTAATTTAAAAAAATTCTTTTTCATAAGATTCTTTTTTTTTTATTTTTTGCCTACTCATAAGTTTTTCGGCTTCCACTTCCTACTTTTTTTTAATGGATGTTCGGATATTTCCATGTATTTTTCTGTCTTTCTTTTTTTTATATGCATGTTTGCTAACACGTAAATATGCGATGTCTAATTGGCTATGCGATGTCGCATTTCGCATATATCTACTGTAAGAACTTGATTTGTAATTGTTATGCTGCTAATATACTGCATAATAATTAAATTGTTCATATTGCTAAGTATTTGCATAGCCAAGTTGTTAATAAATTTAAAAATATAAATGTTTTTTGGATTCATTTAATTTTAGCCCCAAAGATAAATATAATATTTAAAATTAACAACACTTTAGTTTAATTAATTTTTAAATTATCCAATGGACTTTTTATTTGATCGAAACCTTTGGTTGTTATATGCGTCCCGTCGGATGTAAAATATTTAAAAGACAAAACAAAGGTGGCGCGTCAGGTGGGATTTTTAATTTTCAGCAGGATAAGTAATAGGAAGAAAATTATGATTTTGCAATCTTGAATGTGAATTTTTTTTGCGATATATAGCTGAAAACCACAGTGAAAATGGTCACAATTATATTTGCAATACTTGGGTAGGTAATTCCAACCACATCAACCAACAGTTTTAAGCCCAGGTAATTGATCAGTAAATTTCCGAGCACTACCGAAATGTAACGGACAAACTGCACTCGCCCTTTGATGTCCGAAGCCTGAAAAGTAACGTATTTTTGAAGCAAAAAACCCGTGATAAACGTAATAGGGAAAACTACAAATTTGGTAGCAATATGCGAACTTAAAGTAACCGGGCCCAAATGTAGCATTTGCTTTTCGAGCAGAAAATGGAAAGTAAGAAAAAACAGAATCCAGTCGAACACCAAATTGGAGCCACCCGTTACAGCATATCTAAAAAGCCTAATACTCATGTATTTGCTAAATGGCGGGTAGAAAAAATCCACCATTTTAGTAATCGATTTTCCAATCGATTTAAAAGTTTTGCGCGTAAATGACTTAAATTTGTGTGACATTTTGACTTCTGCGAATTGAAAAAATAGTTTTTTCGAACAATTTTGTGTACTTTTGTGCGTTCAAAAAAAATTAGATTTGCAAAGATACTATATTTCTAATTCTTAATTCTTAATTCTTAATTTTTAATTACAAAAATGCCCGACGACTATCATAGTTATGACTCAAGTACGCGCCAAAAAACACTTGGGACAGCACTTCCTAAAGGATATGGAAGTTGCACGTCGTATTGCTGCGAGCCTTCCGCTCGACGGGCCAGCCTGCGTTCTTGAAATTGGACCCGGCACAGGTGTTCTTACTCAGTTTCTGCTCCAACAACCCGATATTACACTCAAAGCTGTAGAAGTTGACGGCGAATCGGTAGAATATTTAAATCGCACTTACCCTCAACTCGATGTAATCGAATCCGATTTTCTGAAAATGGATTTAAAAACCCTTTTTCCGGATAAGTTTTTTGTAATTGGCAATTTACCATACAATATATCAAGCCAGATATTTTTTAAAATGCTCGAAAACAAGGAAACAATTCCCTGTTTGGTAGCTATGATTCAAAAAGAAGTAGCCGAACGCATGGCTTCAAAACCCGGAAATAAAACCTATGGTATTTTAAGTGTGCTTATGCAAGCTTATTATTCCATCGATTACCTTTTTACGGTTCACGAACATGTGTTCGACCCTCCGCCAAAGGTCAAATCGGCTGTTATTCGCCTCACTCGCAACGATGTTTCGAAGATTGATTGTAATGAACAACTCTTCAAAACAGTGGTGAAAACAGCCTTCAACCAACGCCGAAAGCAATTGCGCAACTCATTGAAACCAATTATTGCAAAAGATCATCCAATTTTTAACGATGTATTTTTCGATAAACGTCCCGAACAACTCGATGTGGCTGCATTTGTTACACTTACAAACCAAATTGAAACTGCACTGCAGGACAAATTGTAAGTCAAAGGGCAAAAAGAGATTTTTAAAAACAGTATTTTAAAACCTTCGGGTGAATGGATTATCCAACACCCGGGATTTCAATTCGAATACCGAATTTCAATCCGCAAAAACATAGAAAGGAAAAACACTATGTCAGAATTAAGGCTATTTTACCACGAGAGTGGCAAACTGAAAATATCGAAATCGCTCGATATACTAAAAAAAGTTGACCTCAAAGATTTAATCTGGATTGACCTAAACGATGTACCCGATGCTATTGAAACAGAACTGGAGCAATTTCTGAAAATTTACATCCAGGAGGATGAAGAAATTGAAGAAATTGAGATGAGTTCGCGCTTTATGCAAACCGAAGACAGTGTGGTTGTAAACGCAGGGTTTCTGCTCGAGAATTATACGCTTGAGCCTATTTCGTTTATTCTGAAAAACGGTATTCTCGTTTCGGTACGCGATATGGAGCTTAAATCCTTCACCGATACGGTAAAAAAGATTTATGCCAACACCAAAAACTTCCCTACAGGCTATCATGTACTGGTTACACTGCTCGAAACGCGTGTTGAATACGATGCGGATATGATTGAGGAACTGACTGACGAAATTACGTCGCTTAGTAAGACGCTGAACACCGAGGACGATTTGGATCAGGATATTCTTATTCGCATCAAAGACCTTCAGGAAAAGGTTATGGTGATTCGTCAGAACGTAATGGATAAACAACGTGTGGTTTCTAATCTATTGAAATGCAGTCTGTTCCCAAAAGATTTGGTACAGCGCTTAACCATGGTTATAAAGGATATTAACTCGCTGTTCGAATACATTCGCTTTGGTTTCGACCGTTTGGATTACCTACAGGATACTTTCCTTGGTTTGGTAAACTTACAACAAAATAAGATTATCAAAATTTTCACCGTAGTTTCGGTTATCTTTATGCCACCTACGCTTATTGCTAGTATGTATGGTATGAATTTCAGGTATTTACCCGAGCTGAATTGGAAATACGGTTATCCGTTTTCGATTGGATTGATGGTTACCTTTTCGGCCATAGTATTGATTTATTTCCGTCGCAAAAAGTGGTTGTAACAAATACGAAATCAGTTACTTACTTGTCATAATTTCAAGTACCATACGGTCGGTTTCATTCATGCCATCGCGCCCAATTTTGGTCAGGTTAAGAATGGTTTTGTCCACACTTTCGTCGATAATTCCCTCTACATCAGATACCACCTTATTATCCATTGCCAATAATGCTGAAAGTGTAGCGGTCGACACACCGTTTGACACTTTCAGTGCGCAACTGGGTTTAGCACCATCGCATATCATACCGGTAATATTGCCAATCATGTTTTTTACCGAATAGCCAATTTGAATGTGTGAGCCACCCATTAAATACGTTATGCCGCAAGCAGCACCTGTAGCTGCCAACACAGCACCACATAAACCAGAGAGTCTGCCCAAACTTTGTTTCATGTAAATGGTCATAAGATGACTTAACACCAAGGCTCTGATAAGTTCTTCGTGCGATTTACCCGATTCCTCAGCAAAAACCGAAACCGGCAATGTAGCAGCAATACCTTGATTACCACTGCCCGAATTACTCATAACAGGAAACAAAGCACCAGCCATACGTGCATCGCAAGCAGCTGCAGTTACCGAAAGCATACGTGTAAAAACGGTATTTCCCATCATTCCATTGGCTAAAGTATGCGCCACACTATGTCCGTAAGTGCCTTTGAGCGACTCCTGTGCCGCTGCTTTATTTAGCTCCACGGTTTTAATAATAAATTCAATATCCGAAAGTGGTGTTTCGAGTGCAAAGGCATACACTTTATCGAAACTGAGTTGAAGTGTTGATGCTTTTTCGCGTAGTAATTTCGCTTCGTCAATTTTCAGTAAAACTTCATCATCGTATTGCAAAAACGAAAAACGCGTATGATCCTTACTTATAATTACTTCGGCACGATGCGAATTTAAGTGTCCAATAACCTGAATATAAAGCTTTTCGTCGATATCTTCTTTCAAATTCAACTGGAAAAACTTTGTACTCACAAGTTCTTTGCCCATTGCAATACTTTCAGCCGAAAGATCTTTGAGAATTTCGAGACCAAGTTCGGGTTTGGCCACAATGGCACCCATGGCAATAGCAATGGGTAAACCTGACATGCCTGTTCCAGGAATGCCAACACCCATAGCATTTTTAAGCACATTGGCGCTCAAAAAAAGCTCCAGTTGCTCCGGTATACCGTCCAAAAGTTGAGCCGCTTTGGCCACAGCTAGTGCCACAGCTATAGGCTCCGTGCATCCAACTGCAGGTGTTACTTCGTGTTTAATAAGTTCCAGAATCTGGTGGCGTTCAGTGTTTGAAATTAGTTGGGGCATGTCCTTTTTGTATATTTATCCACAAAAATACACATTTCCGACAAGCTATCAAAATACCAACAATAAGGTATTGTATATCAGCAATAAAATATCGACCTTTGCAATAAAAAAAACGGTATGCAACATAAATTTACGGCACGTACACGCATGTTCGACATGATAAACAACGATTCGTCGTTACTATCGTCCATAAGCAGGTTTGGCATTTCGCTCGGACTGGGCGATAAAACGGTGGAAGAAGCTTGTAAAGCAAATAATATTGACTGCTTTACGTTTTTGGCCGTCATGAATTTTTTGGCCGAAGAAAATGTTGAAATAAATGATGTTGTTGATCAGCTATCTATCGAAACTGTAATAAGTTATCTGAAAAATGCACATGTTTATTTTTTGAGTTTCAAACTGCCCATTTTGCGCGAGAGATTAAATGAAGCTGTGCTTGAAAACGAACAATTGCATGCTTACAAAATAGTGCTTTTGCAGTTTTTCGACGAATATGT